>JAVWLC010000046.1:0-10957 GCA_036638175.1 Raoultibacter sp.
CCCCACCAGCGAAGCAATCGATTATCAGTCCGCTACCCATTGCGCACCACCCTCACAATGGCAGCTAGTACGAGTAAGCCACCTATGGCTATTGAGAATCGTTTAGGCATCACGATTCACTCCCGCATATATCATCGCTGCAAGAATTTCGACAAGCGCGTATTTGCGATAGGTGTTACACGCGCAATTCGGAGTCCATCGAACATGCAGGCTCCACCCATCCACCTGACCCGTGTATGGCGTTGGGTGCTCCATTTCAGTGATGGCAGATGACCCGTTTGGTACAGGCACGTATACCCCAGCGTTTGTTGTGATCTTGCCGCGCAATCCATCACAAACCTGAGACGGCATGACAAGCCAATTTTCATCCCCGTAAAAATTAAGTCCGTTTCCACTGTGATAGTCCTCTTTGCAGCTTTTGACCTCGTAAAAGCTCGTCGTGCCATGTTCAATTCCGCCAATATTTCGCCATCCGCATTCACCAGCCTTAAACGCAACGAAGTCAACGCGGCAAGCAGGGTTTTCAAATCTCACTTCGGCAGCGAAGCGTCTGCCTTCGTTTCTGAGCCGCCGCCGAAGTAGCTCCGATAGTCCAGCTGTAATATCAGCGCGAGAACTTGTGTTACTCATTTGGCACCTCGCTCTCGATATGGTCCTCATAGCTGCCGTCAAGAGAGAGGACCAGCAGAGATTCCTCGTCAAAGCGATCATTTACTCCAACGATATTCATTGCAACTCCGTTGCCATTGTTCGGTACTACGACAACATCAGAGTTGCATGTGAGCGTTGCTAGCTCAGCCATCAATTCATATGCTTTCATTGGTTTACCTCCCTTCGAACGAAGGACAATCGCCCTCGTCTTCGTCGTAAAACTCGTCATCAGCCATACAGAACCACCAATCACCACAAGGGCAAAGTCGTTGGTTTTTGCAATCGTCGCAGGCTGTGTAGTCGAGTTCGCTGCTGTTCGGATCGTTCATCGCAGGTCGAACTTTCCATGCGCGAATTTGACAATCGGGATATGATTTTTGATGTAATAATCGGTGCTGCTGTACTGACTTGTTCCCTCGTAGCAAGTTGAGCTACGGTAGTGTTGATAGTTTGAGTAATCGATATACCTGCTCCCATTGAGCCATCGCATTCCATGATCGTGCATCGCTTGGCAGAACTCTTTTGCGTCAGCTTCAGTACAACAGTTGACGACAAACGTACCTTCCCTGAAGCCCTCCCAATCGAACTTCTTCGGCTCTGTCTCTGCGTTTTTGAGTGCGTCGTTGATCGCCTTGTCCATTGCGGCGAAGTTGTTGCCGAACATGCGCTTCGCAATGCAGGTTTTGATGCCCTTCTTTTTGCGAAACTTATCCTTGGGATTACACGTTGCGACCGTCTTTACACCGTCATCCCAAAATACGATTGTTGCGGGTTTGCTGAAGATGACGCGGTCGATCTTGGGAAAGCGACCTAATAGCTTTTCGCTTGAACCGCCGTTCAATGTTTTCATAAATAACTTCTTTCTATTCAGACTCCTTGATCTGCCCGTGGAGCCATTTGTTGATAGGTTTCTTCAAGGCACTCGTTAAATGACCGATGCTATGTAGTCAACGGCTTCAAGGTGTAGGCGGTGAATGTGTCGAACTGACATCTCAAGTTCTTCAGCGATTTCCTCAAAAGTGAGTCCGCTTATATATCGCAAATGCAAGACTAGCGAGAATTGTTTTCTGCTCTTCTCGTCTATCGAGTCAATCAGCTCTTTCACAAAATTGCGCTTTGCCGTAAGCTGTTCGGCTTCTTTTCCTAGATCATCAAGCAGAACGATGAGTGCAACCACAGCGGGTTCCACTTGACCACGTCCGCTACCGGTACCAGCAGAAGCCTCAGATAGCGTGCTTGTGACGGTGTATGCAAGCGAGACATTCCGCTCAATTTCACGCGAAAGCCCTGCGAGCTGCTTTACTGATTCGAGATATTGTCCGAGCAATGAAATCGTTGCTTTTTGAATTCTGGTTGTCATTTATCGTTTCAACTCCGTTTCGATCAGCCTTATTCACAATTCCCACTTTGGTTCATCGGTCTCGCTAGCGCGTCTGCGACGCAAAGCGGTTAATGTCTCGCTTGTTTTTGGACTCCACACTTGATGCTCATCGGCAACTAATTCACTTCGAATCTCGTATTCGTCGACACGAACTCTGCCGCTCGCCACGTGATAAACATGAGCACTGCTACAGTCGAGATAAGCTGCGATTTTCTTTGCGTTCCCTCGCAATATTTGCTTGCCTCGTCTACTGAGGATGTACGTCAGTGCAACGCCCATTGCGTAACTCCCTAATCGTTCTTCCACCCTGCTTGATCTCGTAATGACCCATTTCCCAAAGCAAGGAGCTATGTGGTTCACAGATTGTCCAGAGATATCCCGTGCGATGGATTTCTTCCGATTCGTCATCGTCCCAAACCCACACGACGCTAATGCCAGAATGTAACCAGCCATGACACCCCGAGCAATTGCCGAAGCCGCATACTGCCCAGAGCGGCGAAAATAACGGAAAGGTTCCCCACTCCGTGTAAACGTTCACGGGAAGCTGGTGCCCTCCCATTCCCGTTTCGACGACGTGGTGTACTTCGGTCGCGGGTTTTCCGCAGAAAGGACAGATCGCATCACGATCGGCTGCATAACGGCGTTTTTTGTTGGAGTAGCCTTTTGCGTAGTAAGCACCGACGTGCGGCATACCCATGAGGGCTATGTCGCCGTCGCTACGGGCTTGTGTTCCCTTGTCAAGCATCGTGCCCCCAATCCTCGTAGTCGGGACTAACCTCACCATGAGTCGGGCACGCAAAAGCTCCATTGGAATTTGGCGTAATCATGACCCTGCATTGAGGGCATACAGGTTTCCGCGCGGCGGACGGTGCGGTTTTTTCAACCGCAACCGCTCCGTCAGACGCGCTAGGGTTAGTAATGCAATCTTTAGATGCATTACTACCCTTTGTTTTATTTTGTTTTGTTTTGTTAGCATTGCCTTTGCTCTGCGTTCGCTTATTCGGTGGCTTTGCGTCCGCATTGCTCCATCTACTTTTGGCTGATGATCTGGCACTTTCTCGCTTTGCGTGATACTTCTCGATGTTGCTTGCAGCACGCTCTGACACCAACTCAGTGCCGTCATTTGCGGTAGCAAGCAAACCGACCGAAATCATGTGTTCGCACCACTTTTCGAGCATGTCCAAGTCAGTGCATAACGCATGGCAATACACTCGCATTGCGGACGCATCAGTCAAGCATATTGGCTTTTCGTCGCGGTGGATTCGCTCGATGAGAAACCAGTAGGCATCAACTGCCGATCCACCACATTCGAGTCGCAATGCCATGATCTTAGGGTCACTGGCGGCATCGGTTGAATGATCGAAATACTGCATACCGCGCCACCTAGAACGGGATATCTTCGTCGTAGACCGACGCAGAAGCATCGACTACGGGCGCATGGTTGCCGTCTGAATCGTTGCGAGACATGAATTCGAGCTCGTCTACAATCACTTCGATTTTCGAACGCTTCTGCCCGTCTTTTTCCCACTGGCTCCACCGAAGCTTTCCTTCGATTGAGACCTTTGTACCCTTGCCGAGATAGCGCGATACGCTCTCAGCACGTGCGCCAAACATGGTGCAGTCAATGAAGTTGGGATAGTCTTCCCACTCACCTGTCTGCTGGTTCTTGCGGCGGTCATTGACCGCTACACCGAATCCGAGCACGGGCAAACCAGATGCCGTTGAGCGTAGTTCGGGATCGCGCGTAAGATTGCCGCTAATGATTACTCTGTTTATACTCATTTGGCTTCCTTCGCTTCCTTCGCTTCCTTGGCTTCTGCTGCTTCGAGGATTTCCAGCTCACTCATTTTTTCGACCTCGTAAAGCTCAATTAGGTCAGGCGTAAAGTGGTCGATAAAGCACTTACGCGAGATTGAGTCGGGTAATCTATCGACCTTGCGCGTAGACCACTCTTCAAATGACTCGCACTCAATTTCATCGTCGGCTCCTCGCCCGACTCTTACCTTCCTCCATTCATTGAGACAATCCTTGAAAAGGAGCTTGCGCCCCTCATAAAAGATCGTTTGCAAGTCGGGATTACCCCCTTCAGAGAGTGCTGAAATCTCGCCTTGGATGTTCGCAAAAGCGACCTTGTTTTCAAGCTCAGCAATCTCGTCATAGAGACCGATCGCGGTATTGATGAATTCTTTCTTTTCCATGGTTCACCTATCCTCTATATTCGCGGTCTATCTGGGCTTCCAGCAGGCGCGCATCAAGTTTGTATACGTTTAGTGCTTCCTTGGCAGAGTCGTATTCGACCCGGGCGCAATCACGCTTGTTCATAGGCACTGATACCCGCTCATCACCTTTGAGAATGAGCTGAATCATGGTGGCTGATAGCCCTTCTGCTTTCATAATCAGCGCCGTTACGTTCTTTGCGGTTTGGTACTCTGCTTCGGCTTTAGCCAACACATAACCGCGTTGCTTCAGCAGCTCGGAAGCTTTTTTCATAAGATCGCGGTCCTGCATCAGATCGGTTACGAGGTCACTCATGACGCATCCATAAGCTCAACCGCAATGCGGTCATAACATTCATCGGTTTTTTCGAAGTCAGTACGTGCGACAACTTCTGTCATGACTGACTTTTCATCGAGACCATTGACCTCTGCGTACTTTCTACAAGCAAGCGCAAGGCGGTCTCTTGCTTGCTTAGACGGTCCTGTTGTTGGTTCTGCGGCAGCAGACTTTGCAGGAGCTGCTCCGTACCCCCATGAGTACACGACTCCACGATCAGATGACACTTCAAGCGCCTTGATCATATGGTCTTCGATGCTTATTTTCGACACACGGAACTTGTCATAACAGGCTGGTTTACCTTGCTTATTGTTGGCAATTTTGCATCGGTCAGAGCCAATCCAAATAAACGGAGCAGTATACAGTTCACGACCGATTCCCCAGTTGAAACAAGCGCGCTTGAAACTATCTGATGATTCGCCTTTGACTGCTTCAGTATTTGATTCCGTGCCGCAATCTGATTTCCAAACCCACTCTCCATTACAAAGAATTCCAACTCGACAAAACATACGACCCTTAACGTCGTAATGTTCACGCTGCCACTGATCAGCCCCCACTGCTTCATCGAGGATTCGCATATCACAGCGTGCATCTTTGTAAAGGAGTAGTGACACACCTGTAGCTTTTGCCGTTGATACGCGCACCTCTATATCATCAGCAGTAAGGTCTCTAAACCCCATTTCACTCATTGCCATCACCGAGTAAAGCAGCATCAATCCCGCCTGGCATGTTCCGCAGAATTGGGAGAACATCAGAAGGCTTGCAGCCGCGAATCATGGTTCCCTTGATTGTTTTTGGTCGATACTCGACACCAGGTACAATCATTCCTGAGTCCATGTACAAAACGCAGTCGTTGCCACGCTCCATAGCTTTTTCCCAGTCCGACGAAACGGTTATGCGCTCTTCAACCGTCTGCTCGAAAACTTCTGGGTCTAGCGACGATTCGAGGAACTTAATAGCTGACTGTTCCATGCTCGGATTGATTCGAAGAGACTTTGAAGCAAGACCATATTCAAGAGCGAATTCCTCGAATAACTCTTTGTTGATAACAGCAAACCCGTCTGAGTTGTAGGTAACAATGAACTCTCCGACTTTTGTATCACCAAGTTTTAGACCAAGTTTCTCAACACCAGATTTCTCGTTTGCTTCCATGATCTCAACATTTGCTTCGATGCGAATTTCCTTGATTTCATCCTTCACTGCTTTTTCGAGCGCAGTAAGGACAGTGAGTTTTTCCATATTGTTCATGACGTTTTCTCTTTCATTAGCAGGAAGGGAAATTACAGACCAAGAAACGAAGTCATCGGGTTTTCATTTTTTTGGCGGATCGCGCGATATCCGTTAATGAGATACTTATGTGGCTCCCACCCATATGTGCCAGCATCGGTTGATACTGCGGCGTAGGTGATCCCGCTAATAAAGCCATCCAGGTATGCGTCATCAATGAGATATTTGCATTCGCTTGTGACCGAATCAATAATTGAGAGAACTTCTTCTTCGGTTAATTGCCCGCATCCAGCTGTCTTTACTTCAACTGCGGATTCTTGGGTCTTAGCGTCGTTATCTTTAGTTTTGTCACTCATCTGATGAGTCCTTTCGATGTGAGGTAGTACCAGCCATGTACGGCGGCACTCCGTAGGTGGTCGTTAGTAATTTTTTCGGCGTATGGGATCGCCATGTAGCCTCTTGCTAGGTCATCCTTCACTCGAGCCATGTTTCGCGGGGTTTGAGGATTAAAAACCTTGCGCGATGTCTGAATGACAACGTTCTCCGACGCGAGGATCGAGTGCAGGAAGCCACACAGGTAAGGTGTCTGAAAGGCGTAACCTCCCTGACGACCCGTGAAGCCGATAAAGCCCTCAATCACAACTACGTCATGAGGTTTGTCGGCAATCCACTCGGTTAGTTGACGGGCGATCTCTCGCGCACGTTCGAGCAGCGCGTCTTGGTCCTGCTTGATTGCGTGCTTAAAATGGATTGTCTTTGCGCAGATGATGCCGCGCTCGTTTAGGTAGACAACGCCAGTGTTGGCTGTACCTGGGTCAATGGCAATGATGTTCACAGCTTTACCCCCGTGAACGTATCGACTTTTGAGCGACCGACTTTGATCATGGGGCGATACTTTTCGTACTCTGCTTTACTAAGCCCCTCTAAAAAGATTCGGGCGAAACATGGGGTCATGTTGTTTGACATCTTTATGCCGAATTCCCTGCGAAGCGCATGCGTAATAGCGTCGGCAGAGATGTATCCCGTAGCGTCTCCATCAGCCTTTGCAGTACGTATCCACCACGCCCACATACCAAAGCGATTAAGTTCAGTCCAAAGACGTGCTTCCGACATAAGCTCTTCGCCCTCGGCTCCCATTCCCTCGAACGCCATCTGGTTAGATGGCGGGCTGGTCTTTTTCATACGCCGAACACCTCGCACAAAAACACGGCGATCATGCCTAAAAAGATCGGGACCGCAACAGCTCTTTGCGCCGATGGGGTCCAACGTGTTAACATTTGCTCGTGCGAGCGCACGGATACACGCGGGTTTTGTGGTAGAATTTGTCGCGTCTTTAGAGACGATTGGCGCACTGGTTTTGGTCGACGGGTGCGCCCTTCTATTGAGGTAACCATTTCACACGGTTCCTTTCGCAGAATACTGTCTAGCATTTGATGGATTCATATCTTTGGCTCTCCGGTGGATACAATGTCTACTATTCACTTTTGATTGCGATGCGCTTTTTCGCGAAGCACCAACTTTTCCCGAACAAATCAAGTTGCAACCATGCTTCGGCATATTCCCTGCCGCCTGTCTCGTATTTAGTGATGTAGTGATGAATCATGTTCTGTCCTTTCAATGGATTGGGTTATTTTTTCGGGATCAGTGATGCTCATTCGCAAGCAAGTTGCAGTGTGTGCTTGGCAAAGGCATCAGCGACATCCCATTCAATTTTCTGGCTAGGGTAGGCGCTGGCGAAGTCTTCAAGAGCGCCCCACAGCCATTGCCTTTTACACTTGCTAGATCGCTTTGATCCCATCCGACATCAGCGCGCAAGCTCTTTAGTCGACGTGCCACACGCTCTTTGTTGTATGGCATCCTTTCCCTCCCTTCCTTCGATGTCAGACAGAAGACGTTCGGTAACGATTCGCCACTGTTTGCCGTAATGAACAGCGGGAAGCTTCTTGCTTCGGCATAATTGCCTAACTGTTGAAGCACTTATTCGGAGGAGATCGGCTGTTTCCTCGGCTGTCAGTAAATCGGGCAATGCCTTGGTTGTAATGTCCACGCAATCCTCCTTTTCGCATATAAATGTATCTACTCCCAAATTTCACCGAGGCAGGTCATGGCACAGTCGTTTCCAGCTCTCTACCTTTGCGGTTATTCATTGGGTTATTTGCTTTTCAAGGTTCAAGACGATTACGTTAGTTTAACTAGCATCTGAGCTGAAAAAAATGCGCTCGTAATTTTTACTCAGAAGCTGACAAATGCGCCGTGCTTGCAAAACGGTAGCTTTACTTGGATTCACCTCAATACTCACGTAAGTAGGCCGAGATACTCCAAGTTGATCAGCCATTTCTTGCTGGCTGTACCCAGCTTCCTCACGAGCTTCCCGAAGAGTTTCCGAAATCATATATACATTCACCCCCTTTCTAATTATTACCGTATCGCTTATGCTAGTTAAACTAGCCTAGCATGTCAATATATTCTTTCATATAATGTTAATTATTCTAGCTTACCAAGGAGACACGCCATGAGCATTAGAGAAAACATTATCGCTCTACGTGAGCTTTATGATATTACGCAAGGTGAATTAGCGACTATTGCAGGAGTATCACGCGGGGCGGTTTCTCAATGGGAAGGCGGTTTCTCCGAACCCCGTATGGGAGTAATTGAGAAGATCGCGAATCATTTCGGCATTTACAAATCAAACATCATTGAAGAAGGAGGGATGTACGACGTTGACCCCGTCACTAAAAAGGCATCCATTCCTAGAGGGATTTGCGGACATACAGCAAAGGTAAAAGGTATGCAGATGGGATACGTGCCTCTGCGAGGTCGAGTGCATGCTGGTCCATTTACCTCACCAGAAAACCTCGAAGGGCGAGAAGAGTTAATACTCGCACCTCAACTTCTAATAGATTCCGATCCAGATTTGTATGCTTGCGAAGTCGAGGGAGACTGTATGAACAAAGTCTATCCCGAAGACAACTGTATTATATTCGTTTCCCCAAACAAAAAACCCAGCAACGGGTCAATTGCAGTCGTAACCCTCGACGGATGCGATGCCCTTGTTCGTCGTATGTACCGCACCGCAAATACGCTCGTTTTGTCCCCTGAGAGTTGGAATACCGAGCACAAAGATATCGTAATTACATCCGACAGCGACCACACGGTAGAATTAGGTGGAAAAGTGGTTTGGTTTCAGTCCATGCAAGAAATGGACTAGCGACATACTCTTTTGAATAGGATAGCGCAGAGTCTAAAGGGAGCAGTAACTATGAAAACTCATAAAATGGAATGCGGTATAAAAAAGATCATTTCAACGATCATAATTCTGTGTCTGCCAATGACAATGCTCATAGGATGTGGTAAGCCTTCCGATATGGACCAGAAAACATATGAACTGTGTCAAGAAGCAATTACCGTTGGAGATAACTGTATTAGTGGAAAAACTTCCATGAGTGATGCAAATAGGAAACTCGAAATAATATATAGCGAACTTGATGAATACGTTCCAGACAATTCCACAAGTCACGTCCTCGTGGCTTCCTCTGTACTTAATATGACAATGCAAACGTCTGACTTCTTGGGAACATCTGATAGCGAAGCACTCAAAGAAAGTGTTGCCAAATTACGTGACTATTGCTCATAGAATGACCTAATCAAAAAGCCCCGTGCATATGGGCGGCAACCCTGCACGAGGCTCAAGGTAATAACCAACCGAATAACGGAAGGCGAGGTAATTATATCATGCGTCGAAACATCAGTGGCGAGGGTACCATCGTCCAACTCGAGAAGGACAAACCCCGGTCTAAATGCCGAAAGTGGAAACTCAAAGTATCCCTCGGACGAGACACAAAGGCTGAACCAAAGCTCAATCCGAAGACTGGCAAACCAGTCTACAAGTACATAACCAAATGCCGCAACCACGAGGGGACGTATTCAAGTGCTCAGAAAGCACTCCGCGACTTTATTGCAGAGCTAGAGGGTGGCATTCGGCTTGATGCTGATAAGACAGGTGTTGTTGATTACGCGAGAGAATTTGCGCGCAAAAGAAAAGGTATAGAGTCGATCTCAGACAGCACGTGTAAGCTTGATCAATCCTTTATCAGACTCCTTGAGCACTCCATGGGTAACCCCAATATGGCAACACTTGATACCCAAGATATCGACAACGCGATTTTGTTCCTCCAAGAAAACGGTGGTGTTAAGGGTAAGCCTTTGCGGAACTCCTACATCATTAGGTTTCGCAAATGGCTTTGCACCTTGTGGAACAAGGCGATAATTGACGGAGTTGCACTCGAAACTCCTGTGCGGGATTCGCTGTGCCCACGTGATGATACCGAGGAACGAATCCCGCTTACGGTGCCTCAGCTTGTCGAGGCAATCAAAATTCT
Organism: Raoultibacter sp.; assembly: GCA_036638175.1. Lineage (GTDB taxonomy): Bacteria > Actinomycetota > Coriobacteriia > Coriobacteriales > Eggerthellaceae > Raoultibacter. Next base: position 10,192 of record JAVWLC010000046.1, read on the forward strand.
TTTGGGTATGCTTAACAAGTTTTCGATTGCCACCTTTATCGCAATGTTTACTGCAATTCGGCGCGGCGAAGCGTGTGCGCTAAGGTGGATCGATATCGATGTCGATGATCTGACAATCCATGTTCGGCATAATCTAGGATCCAACATGAAGCTCGGCGAGACCAAGGGCAGGCGATACCGCGATGAACCCATGAACACATGGCTCGCTGTTTTACTTTTGGAATGGGAGGAGCGGCAGATAGAAGCCGCAGAGAAGATTGGAAAAAAGTGGAATAAGGAATGCTTCGTTGTATCTATTTACGGAGAGCCAACCAATCCACAACGCCTGAGCGAATGGTGGCGAAATACGTCTTCCCTCCTAGTGCCCGAAGGAACTCACTTCCACGATTTAAGGCACACCTGCATCACACTCATGGCGCGAGGAGGAGCCGATCTACCGACGCTACAAGGCATCGCTGGCCATGCGAATATCGCAACGACTCAGATATACCTACACACCAACACGGAGCGCAAGAAGCTCGCTGCAGAAGGGCTTGAGTTGATGGTATTTAGTGAGAGGGCTGAACCTGATACATCAGAGGTCCAGGTACGAAATGCATAGCGTTTTAGGTACAAACTCGGTACGAGAAAACCAATACAAAGACAGCCGCACGTGTCGCAAACAACCATCCGACTTGCGCAAACACTCGGCAATGCTGCAAATTGACATAAAAAAATATCCTCTATGAGCACGACGACCTATCCTCCCACGGACTACACCGCAGTA
>JAVWLC010000047.1:0-10890 GCA_036638175.1 Raoultibacter sp.
TGCCCTTGGTATCAATTTTTCTTCTCAGAAGAACTCCAAAAATCTCTGGGAGTTTTATTTCTTCAGACGAAACGATCCCTCATACTCGCAAGAAATGGGTCCTCTTTCGTTTTTGCCTTTGCTTGTTCATTGTTGTTACCATAATAGAAGCCGTTCGCAATCTTTTACTAAGCGGAACAGCACTGAGCTTCTACGCCGGCGTCATCAACCTCGGCGCGTTGGTTCTCAAACTTGGATGTTCGGCTTGGCTGCTTTCTATATTTAACAAGCATAACGCTGCTGGAGTTTCAGCAGTATATCGGATGGCTTTTCTCTTGATTCTCGGAGTCGTTCTCTGCTTGCCGTTCTTGCTCGAAGGAAGCTGGGGGGCACATACTTTACTTGATATTGGGGCCTTCTTCTTCCAACTCACCGTTATTATGGTTGCATACGAAATCAGTATTGGATTCAATCTTTCTCCCATAATCGTATTTGGAAGCACCCGCGTAGCCTGGACACTCGGAGCACTGGCGGGGATTGGCATTGAGGGACTGTATCGGGCAATCATTGGCACCGAAACAATAGCACTTCTTTCTGTTTTATTAGGATTGGCCGCAGCAATAGCTTTTGTCTTTGTATTCACCGACAAAGACTGCGTTGAGATTCTATCGAGCGTGCCTCTCCCCGTTCAGGTGCCACACTTCAAATCAAAATGCGAGCAGCTCGCACGGCGCTCAAACATATCGGATAGAGAATGCGAAGTTTTAATCCTGACCGCAAAAGGGAGATCAGCGCGACGCATCGCAGAGGATCTCAACGTTACACTTGCCACTGCAAACTCGCACATTCATCACATTTACCAAAAGCTTGGCATTCATTCCCGACAAGAGTTACTCGACCTCATTGAGATTGAGCGAATCTCCCATTAACCGCAATGTCGAGCTAGATCACTCGCCGTCTTGTACAAAAAAGTCGACCACATCAGCCAAGGGGCTTCGATTTCCGTTTTCGTTGACCGCCCGAACACGCAACCTGTAGCGACCCGAATGGTCGGGCGTATACGAGAATCGCCATGTAACCAGCTTGTCAGTGCCCATATCGGGCGTGTCGTAATATGTCCAAGTCTCACCTTCATCAAGGGAGAATTCTACGCCGATGATTGCTTTGTCGAAATCATCAGCATATCCTTCGAATACTATCGGCTCCCCCACCGTACCCGTAATTGCTCCCAGCATACGTTGCCTCCTTTTGCTGTTTCGATTATTGTCTCCAGTAAAGCTGGTTTGTGCATCAATGGTTTCTGTTGATTCTTACAGAATGAGAAATAAAAACAAATTGTTAGGAGTCCTCAACCAACTGAAGGCAATCTTAATATAGAAAACACAGCCTTTCTGTGCACTAATCCGTTTCAAAAAACGATGCCGCGATGCGGGCTGCCTCGGCAGCATCTTTCCCGTAGTAATCAGCGCCAATCATGGCAGCGTATTCGGGATTGAGAACCGCTCCGCCAACAAACACTTTGCAGGTAGGCACCTCAGCATGCAGAAGATTAATGGTTTCCTCCATTGCCTTGACGGTCGTGGTCATAAGCGCAGAGAGACCAACGAGCCCCACATTGTAGCTCTTGACGGCTTCAAGTACCGCCTCGGGAGAAACATCGCGCCCCAGATCAATTATCTGATACCCATAGTTTTCGAGAAGCATCTTCACGATATTCTTTCCAATGTCGTGAATGTCACCTTTAACGGTGGCAAGACAGATGCGCTTATCGCTGTCGAGTGATCCAGGCGCAGCCTGCGAACGCAGCGTGTCAAAACCAACCTTTACCGCTTCGGCCGATGCCATCATCTGCGGAAGGAAAAATTCGCCACGCTCGTATTTCGCACCCACAAGATCCAGCACAGGGATGAAGATAGCATTAACAACCTCAAGGGGCTCAAGGGTGGTCAAGAGACGCAACGTAACGGCTTCCATCTGCGCCTTGCGCCCTGTCATGATGTAGTAACGAACGAGTGCAACGGGGTCGTCAGAGTCGACTGCGGGATCAACGGGCGCAGTGGCGGTACCGGCCGCATCACCTGCGCGGGTCGCGCTGGCGCTCGCTACTCCACCTTTATAGGGGTCGGGCTTGTTTGCGTACTCTGCAATAAACGCCGCGGCCTGTTCGTCTTCGGCGTTAAGAACGCGGAAGCTTCTCACCACATCCATGTAGCGCTCGGAAAGTGGATTCAGGATAGGCATATCGAGTCCTGCCCCAAAAGCAGCGCTGAGAAATGTTGCATTGACTAACTCACGATGCGGCAAGCCGAAGCTCACGTTTGATACGCCAAGCGCCGTTCGCACGCCGAGACGTTCCTTCACCAGCGCAACTGCTTTGAGAATCTCACGGGCCTCGCGTTGATTTGTTGCCACCGCCATTACCAGGCAGTCGATGACGATATCGTGCTTCGATATGCCCAGTGCTTCTGCTTCACGCACAATCTTTTCGGCCACCGCGAAACGTTCTTGCGCAGTTGGCGGAATGCCGCTTTCGTCAAGTGTTAGCGCAACAAGGGTGCAGCCGTAATGTTTCGCAATCGGAAGGATTGCCTCCAAGCTTTCAGCTTTGCCGTTGACGGAGTTAATGATGGGCTTACCTGCATAGCGCCTGACCGCAGCTTCGATGGCAACAGGATCGCTGGACTCGATTTGCAAAGGAAGCGTTGTTGCGGCTTGAAGCTTTTGCATCAGCTCAAGCAACACCGTGGGTTCATCAATTTCTGGCAGGCCAACATTGACATCGAGGATCTGAGCGCCCGCTTCCTGTTGGGCGATAGCCTCCCCGATAGCGTAATCAAGGTTGCTGGTCTTCAGGGCCTCTTTAAGCCGCGGCTTCCCCGTGGGATTGATCCGCTCGCCAATAACGGCGATGGCGGGCACACCCGCTTCGAGCACAACCGCTGCTTGCGAGCCTGTGATAGCACAGACATCGCGTACGCTGCGTGCTGCGGGGATCTTGTCCGCCACGAGCGTGGAAAGTTTTTCGATAAATGCGGGGGTTGTTCCGCAACAGCCTCCGAGAATTGATGCCCCCGTTGCGGCAATACGCCCCATTGCAAGCGCATAATCTTCGGGACTAATGTCGAAAACCGTCTGTCCGCCCTCAACGTGAGGCAAGCCCGCATTAGGGCGGACAATCACCGGGCACTGCGCGTAACGAGTAATCGTCTCGACAATTGGAACAAGCTCATTAGGACCAAGCGAACAGTTCACGCCAACTGCATGCGCACCGAGCGAAGACAGGACCAGCGCAGCAATCTCAGGACTTGTTCCCAAAAACGTTCTTCCATCTTCCCCAAAAGTCATCGAAACGAAAATCGGAAGATCGCAATTCTCTTTCGCAGCGAGTACTGCTGCTTTCGCCTCCAAAAGATCGGCTATGGTCTCGATGGCGATAATATCAGCTCCTGCCTCACGAGCAGCAACAACCTGCTCGGCAAACAGCTCGTACGCCTCATCAAACGAAAGCGTTCCCAAAGGCTCAAGAAGCGATCCAACCGGTCCGATATTGGCGGCAACATACCGAGCTCCTGCATCACGGGCGCACTGTACAGCCGCAGCAAACACTTCGTCCACTGAAGCCACACCAGAAAGCTTATCCCTATTTGAGCTGAAGGTGTTGGTTGTGACCATTTCCGCCCCTGCATGAACATACGCAGCGTGAATTGCGGCGATTTCTTCGGGGCGCGTGATAACCAACAAATCGGGAAGCTCGCCTGGGATCGAAAGCCCTTTGGCTTGGAGCGTTGTTCCCATGGCACCGTCTTGAACGAGAAATGCCTTGCCAGCAAGCACGTCAGCAAGATGTTCGTCTTTTACGCGAAGGTTCGAAAACCTTCGTTCAGCCTGCTCGCGACGACTAGCATCAAGATACCGTGGCTTATCCATGACATACCTTTCCCGAAGCGCGCACCGCGCAAAAGTCTTTCATGTTGCAAGAACTGCATGAGCGCTCGACTTCCTCACTGGGCGGCTCATCAAAAATGCCCACAATGGCAGTGATGCTTTTTGTCGGCAGCAAAAGATTGGTCTTGGTAACCGTCAGACCAATGCGCTCAAAAGCGCCGATCACCTTGAGAAACGTCGGCTGCACTGAAAGCGGAAGATCTCCGTAGCCAGGGCTATACCGAGAATTCGTAAAGAGTCCTCGCCGTGCGGCACTTTCAACAATGGTTGCCTCGACCGAATCCGCCACCCGCTCAACAAGCGCCGAGCACGCCGAATCGTAAATAAGCGCATCAAGCGGATTGATTGCCTTGCGACGCGCTAGCTCCTGCTCGCTTTTGGCACCGAGCGTACATGCCAGCAGCGCACATTCGCGCGCAGTGCCCAGATGGCAAGCGATGTCCTTGCCAGGAAGCACGAGCGACGTCCCCACAAGAGCGATCGAGGGGTTCTCTAACCGATCACGATTAGCTGCATCGACGGCAAAGTAACCAACGACGTTTTTTGGAGCAAGATCGCGCTGGCACTCTTCAATAATCCGATCAATACGCTCGAAGATTGCCGAATCAGCTTCTTGACCTGCGTATCCGAGGTAACGCAGCACTTCGTTTTTATCGATGGCATAATCCATACCCAACCGCCGCGCGAGCTAGCGCTCATCGGCCGCGCCGTAGCGCGCCGCACGCAATGCCGTAGTAGTTGCTTCTGCAATTTCTGGCTGGTTCATAGTGTAAATATGCAGGCCGTCAACGCCATGCTCTTGCAGGTCAACCAGCTGTGCACTGGCGTATTCGATACCCGCTTTGCGCAGACTCTCGGGGTCGTCTTCGTACTTCGCCAACAGCTTAATGATTGGGGACGGCAGCGAAGCTCCGCACATGAACACCATGCGCTGGATTTGAGCTTTCCCCAAAAAGGGCATCACGCCCGCAACAAGCGGAACTGTGATAGCAGCAGCCGCAGCTTTCTCAGCAAAGCGATAAAAATGCTCGTTGTCGAAGAATAGTTGCGAGACAAAAAACGATGCTCCTGCATCCTGCTTCTCTTTGAGATGATCGACGCTTCTCGTTAAGCTCTCACATTCTATGTGGCCCTCGGGATACGCCGCAGCCCCGATACAGAATCCCTCATCAGCGAGCCGCACGATGAGATCTTTTGCGTACACGTAGTCTTTTGGGTCACACCCAGCCACGCGATCTCCCCGCAACGCGAGCACGTTTTCAATCCCTTTAGCTTTAAGGTCAATTACCTGTTGCGAAAGAGCATCTTCTGTCATATTAATGCAGGTCAAATGAGCCATTACGGGGATCGAGAAATCCTGCTGGATCATTGCAGCAACTTCAGATGTCGCATTCACGTTTCCACTGCCACCAGCCGAGTACGTAACGCTTATGAAATCAGGAGAAAGCGCAGCAAGATCAGATGCAACGCTATGGGCAGTTTCAAGCGCCAAATCCCCTTTAGGAGGAAATATCTCAAAGGAAATAGGCTGCCTTTTTTGGGAGAATGTTTCGATAATTTTCATGTCTGCATTATACGCAAGATACCTCGGCATGCAGCCATGAAGCGAGACTGCCCCGAATAAATTCCTACAAGAGCACTGAGTCTTGCAGCCGATATGCAATCACACGACTATGCCTTCTGGCAGTCTTCACACGTTCCTTCAAACATGATCTGATGACCCTCAATCTTGAACCCGTGAGAATCAGCCACCTCATTCAAAAGATCAAAACGATACGGCATATCAACGTCGAAAACCCGACCACAATGGTTGCACTTAGCGTGATAGTGAGGTTTATTGAAAAAATCGAAACGATCGGCTCCCCCGGCTACTTCAACTTTGAGAACCTCACCTTTCGTAGCAAGTGTTCCAAGATTGCGATACACCGTAGCACGTGAGATATTGGGGTGCTTTTTGCGAACCGCTTCGTACACGTCAGCCGACGTCGGATGATCATGGAGCGATTGGACGGCTTCGAGCACAAGTGCCTTCTGTATGGTATTGCGCGTGGCCGGAATCGGTGCTTCTATGGTCGATGCGTTGGCAGCACTCATGGCGGCTTCTTCCTCTTGTAACTTCCACATTTTATCTTATTAGGATTTCATATCAATAAGATACCACGATCGTCTCTCGTATTCAACGTGCAAGCTCAATTTGTAGAAAAGCTCTACCGACGCTCAATCGCGAGGCTTAAGATTAGCAACAACGATTTGTGAAACTCTTTTCACGAACCCGAAGCCCTCGCGTTACAATACAAAATACAACGCACCGCTTTTGAAGGAAAGGTACTGACGAATGAGGTTTGAACCCATCGGATTGGAAGAGCAGATCCAGCAGCTCGCAGACATGGCTGACGAAATCTGGCATGAGTATTGGCCTGCAATCATCGGCAAAGAGCAGACCGACTACATGGTTGAGAAGTATCAGAGCTTTTCTGCCTTGGCACGCGATATCCTCGATGAGCGCTACGAATACTGGTTCCTCATCGACGACACCAATGACGAAGAACGCGTTGTCGGCTATGCCGGCGTCCTCACCCAGCCCGAAGAAAAATCACTCTTCATCTCCAAGATCTACCTTTTCGAAAGCGAGCGCGGAAAAGGCTACGCATCTCGCACCGTTCGATTCTTCGAACGCCTCTGCTCTATGCGCAATCTTGAATACATGTTCCTCACGGTAAACAAGCATAATGAACTGGCACTTCGCGCCTACAAAAAACTCGGCTTCGAAACGGTTGATGCCGTAGAAACCGATATCGGAAACGGCTTTGTCATGGATGACTACATTATGGAGAAGGCCATCAACACCGAAACAGCCTAACCCAGTCGTACTCTGCTCAAAATTACAACCGTGCCTGCAGCATTTACTTCGTAGGCACGGTTTTTTATTGGTTATAATGGCGTACGTTCACATGGAACGATTCTGATGTTTCCATACTTCCCCTTCCATAAGGTATCACTATGAACCGAGGATAAAGTGTTAGCGCTATTTCCCAACATCCTGATTACCGTTCAGTGCAACACAATCCGTCCTCGGATGTTATCTACCTTACGAATATCCGAGCGATTTTCTTGCCCCGAAAGGTGATTTTCTTTGGCGCGAAAAGGGGGAAACATCCATTTTTACGAAGGGTTACGAGAGTTTGTCACTGAAGACCACCCCTCAAAGCTCTTCATCCAGGAAAACCATATCCTGCGAACCCATAGTTAGTTATACTCACAATGGGAGGCACTTCACAACAATGGGGGTTGTTATGAATTCTAGCTCTAAGCCAAATCGACCAATAGTCGGCGTGAAAATAGCGCCACCGTCTCAAACCTCGCACCTCATTACTCGAACGCGGCTCAATTCTTGGATGCGCGAAGCGATCAAAAGTCCTTTTACGTTTATTATCTCTCCTGCTGGATATGGAAAAACAAGCACCGTTCTCTCATGGGCTGCATCTTTACAGAACACACCATTAGGATGGCTTACGCTCGAACGAGAAGAAAATTCTCTCGACCGTTTTTGGACATACTTCGGTGCAGCTATACAAACAATGCTCCCGCACGCAAGCTTACCCGAAGCAACAGGGTCGTCGTTTGCAACAGCACAATCAACTCTACTTTATCTTGATGAGCTGATATGCACTGTCGCCGCTCATCCAGAGCACGTAATTCTTGTTTTGGAAGATCTTCATACGATATCTGGCGAAGATGTTCTTGAGTCGCTTTCATACTTTATGCTCCATATTCCAAGCAATATCCACTTTGTGGTTACTTCTCGGCGAACTCCCGACTTTAAAGGATACTGCAAACTTAAGGCAGCTGGGTTGTTGGTAGAAATTGGTGAATCGGACTTACGCTTTAGTCGTGCAGAAACGAGAGAACTCTTTCGGAAAGCATCTCAAGAAATTAGCGATTCCGTTCTTGATGAAATTGTTGAAATTACCAAAGGATGGCCTATCGCTATCAAATTCATCATGCTTTCGCCTGCTCTTCAAAGCGATGAGCCTCACACCTCGGACTTGCGCGTTGAAACCGATCTGCTGTGTGATTACTGTACGCAAGAAATTCTGTCTGATCTTCCTCTGGAACTCAAAGAGTTCATGCTTAAAAGCGCAACTATTAACCCTTTTTGCCGCTCATTAGCGCTTTCGGCTCTCGAAATAGACGATCAGCACTTTTCCGAATCAATAACCACGTTACTTAATGCAAACTTTTTTCTCACTGAAACTATCGACACAACGCAGACCACATGGTATCGATACCATGATCTTTTTGCTGAAGCCATGGAAAAAATCGCTCGACATGAGCTTAACGATTATACCGACAGTAAGCGACGAGCAAGCATTTGGTATAAAGAGCACAGAATGATGGAAAAAGCGATAAGCATTGCCGCACAAATTCAGGCATACGACATAATTGAGCAGATTATTGTTGAAAATTGGCGCGCATATCATGTTGCAGAACTACTCCCCACGCTCGTTCGATGGTTGTCTTTTTTACCAGAACAACAAATCATGGAAAACGCCGAGCTGTGTGTTGTAAAGGTTCTTACTGCTGGGATCTGCGGAGATATCGCAACAGCGGAGAGATTTTGGTTAATTACAAGCAGCCTGATTCAAAACGACACCGCCCTATATGCAGAGGCAGCTGTCATCAAACTCATTGTATCTATCATGGCTGGGCAGTTCGAAGAAGGTCGTCGCTATGCGTCAATAGTCATTGAGCTATCGGATAAGCTTAACTTTTTCCTCCGAGGTATCGGCCTTCTCTCAATAGGAACCATCTATATAAGAGATGACCCGATGACCGCGCGCACCTTACTCGAACACGCACACAACGATTTACCTCAACTTGGGAACACAAGCCTCACATGCTTAACCTATACTTCGATTGTCTCTCTTGAAAGCAGCTTGGGATACTCCAAAAAAGCTTACTTCTATCTCGATAAAGCATATTCGCTCTATCCACCTATCCACGGAAATCACTACCCACCCATGTTTATTACCGCATTTCCTGCGTGTGCGGCGATGGCATATCGGTGCGGAGAGATTGCATCGGCACAATCGTATATCACGTTATTTATTGAGAATTCCGAAGGAAACAAAGTGCTTCCTTATGAGGCAATGATTCTAACGTGCGCAGCCCAGATCGAACAACATAAAGACAACGTACAAGAGGCATTCGAGCTCATTAAGTACGCCGCTACTCTAAGCATCGAAGGTGTAGCCAGAGGGTATCCCTCCCTATCAAATTTGCAGAGGTGGATTGACGAAGGACTCTTATTAAATGAGAACCCCGAAAGTGCTTTCAACGACGCACTGAATTTACCATCCGTACAGCGCCTCGTGTGGTCGATTCGATTTTTACAAGGTGATTTATCCTGGAAAGATGAGCTTGATGCTACTCTCAGCAACCTTAATCCTGCTCAACTTATCGATCGGATTGAACTAGGTATTTTATCCGCCCTCGTCGAGGAGCGGCTTAATAATAAGACTGCAGCCAATGCTGCACTTTATACCACACTTGATCTCCTGTCTGAAAATGAAGCGTTTCAAATCTTCCTCGATGATTACACCATGCTCGAACCTATTTTAAAGCGACTCAATTCCCTCGAAACAAATAAATGGCTATCCAAAATAATACAACTCCACAAAACGCAGAGTCCTTTGACTGAATCAGCGAAGCAAGAGCTTCCCCTCACCAAGCGTGAAACCGCAATACTACAGCTTGTTGAAGAAGGTGCCGAAACTCAGGATATTGCAAACACACTGGGAGTCTCAGTTCAAACGGTGCGAAAGCACCTTTCCAATTCATTTGCAAAACTCGGTGCTCATTCTCGGTCGCAGGCCATTGCAAAACTCAAGAACTATCAGAATCATCAGGATTCAACGCATGATCCATATACAACCATATACGCCCCATACCTAGTCCGTCACGAAACTTTCTGCGCCACGCATACACCACCAAAAGAACTTCCTACATCATTTTGATTATAGATCGCACGTTCTGATCCCTTTATGTTTAGCCAGACCGATACATATCGGTTAACACAAACAGGGAAAGGGGTCTCTATGAAAACGATGGACAAAGGCTTATCGCGCCGCAGCTTTCTGCAGGCATCGGCAGCGAGTTTGGCAGGTTTTGCAGCATTAGGCATGCTAGGAGGATGCGCCTCTCAGAATGCCCCCGTCATCGGATTGCCCGAAACATGGGATCAAGAAGCAGACGTGGTCATTCTTGGACTTGGTGCTGCTGGAGGCATGGCTGCAGTCCAGGCTTCACAGGCTGGAAGCACGGTAATTGTACTCGAAAAAATGGCGCAAGAATACGCCGGTGGAAGTAGTTGCTGTTTCGCAGGTTCCGTTGCAAAACCAGCAGATGATCGTGCTGATGCTCTTGTAAGCAACTCACTGCAAACCATCACAAAAGAGACCGCCCAAACAAGAGTGGAAGGCGCTGTCGAGGCATGGACTTGGTGTACCGAAAACGGAATGGTTATGGCAAGCAATAACTTCGAAGTCGAAGGTGGCGCGCCAGTGTTTTATGAGTGGCTTACGTCAACCGTAACGGCACTCGATAACACGCAGGTACTCTACGAAACCCCTGCAGTCTCGCTTATTCTTGATCCAACCACGAGGGAAGTAAGAGGCGTATACGCAACTCAGGGCGATAAAGAGATTGCTGTCAAAGCCCGTAAAGGCGTCGTCGTCGCAACGGGCGATTATGCCGCGAACATGGACTTAATGCAAACCCTCCATTGGCCCAAACTTCATATTGTCTCCTGCGGAAGTCCGGCTAATACAGGTGATGGAATGATGCTAGCAACCGCCGCTGGTGCTCAGGTTAAGTATGTTGCTAATGTATGCGTTGATCTTTCTGACTTCGCCTATCGCGTACCGAGCGACGAAATGGGAACAGGTATTTCAAGTTGTTGGTACA
>JAVWLC010000048.1:0-1123 GCA_036638175.1 Raoultibacter sp.
ATGAGGTAGGGCTCACCATCTTTGTAGCCGTTGATGTACATGAGGCCACTAAACGCATTGATAGTGTGATCATAGCCAGGGCGCTTCACGTAATCAGGATCGCCGAACTGGCCGTATCCCGACATGTGCCCAATAACCAGCTTTGGGTTGTGCTCCCACAGCACTTCGTCGGAATAGCCCCATTTATCCCATTGACCACCGCGCGATGCTTCGATAAAAATGTCGGCGTCTTCAATGAGCTTGAGCATAATCTCGCGACCTTCAGGCTTTACGACGTCAAGCATAAGATTTCGCAGGTTGCGGTGCTCGTTTTCTGCTCCCCAACCGTCATTGGTCCAGCGCAGCGGGTCGATGCCCTTCGGCGTCTCAACCCAAATAACATCCGCACCATTTTCAGCAAAGAGCTGTCCTGCAAAAGGACCCGCCGTCGAAACGGCCGAGATTACCACCTTCACCCCTTGCAGCGTTCCGAATGAAGGAATATCTGCATGCATTACCATACGAATCGTCTCCTTTCGAGACTACCTGACATGTAAGCTAGGCACCATAGGTGTCGAAAAACTCGATGGCGCTGTTAACCGCAAGCTCAATGCCAACGCCCGAACCACCCGCTTCGGCGCCAACAACATAGAGGTTCTCAATCGGCGATTTAATCTTAGGGCGATCCACGCCCGCCTGTCCTGCTTGCTGGGCAATACCGATTCCAGCACCATCTTCGCCCATAATGCGTGCAGCATCAGCAGGAAGAACCTTCTCGACAAAGATAGCGTGTTCGCGAAGGCCAGGAAAATGCGTTTCTGCCGAATCGATCAGGGCCTCCAAGATTGCAGGACAATACTTGTCATCGAGATCATCAGGAACAGCGGTGGTCATCATAACAAGCTGCTTGCCCTCAGGTGCCACATGAGGATCAAACGTCGAAGGAACAACAATGAAGGAGTTGATCTCATCAGGCATTTCGCCACGGTTGAGCGTATCGCGATATTCGCGGGGAGGCATCGATGAGAAGCTGCTGAGCATTTTGACCTCAGGGCTAATAACCGTATCAAGCGCGAAGCGAGCAATGACCGATACAAATGAAATACGCAGGTCCTCAACGTAAGCAACGTACTCAGGATCAAAG
>JAVWLC010000048.1:1133-10773 GCA_036638175.1 Raoultibacter sp.
ACAAGCTTCAGCACCGTATCTTGAATGCCCGCATTCGACACAATCATGTCAGCTGTGAACTCTTCGCCTTTCGCGATGATGCCCTTGGCTTTACCGTCTTCGACGATGATCGATTCAACGGGTGTGCCAAAGTAGACATCAACGTCGTACTGCTCAAGGCCCTTCATGTACGCGTTAGTAATGCTCACGCAACCGCCCGAAGGGTAGCCTGAAGCGCGCGCTTCAGCTTCCCACTTGAGGCAGCGGGCAAATTCGCCTGCGGACAGGCGATACTCAGGGATGCAGCAGTAGATGAAGCCAACCTGGCTCACGCATGCATGGACAAACGAATCCTGCGTGTAAGTGTTCAGGTGCTCTTCAAGCGTGATGCCATCAAGAGTATGCGTGTCCTCATCGCTCAAAGCTTTGATGTCAGTCACCAGATTAATGACAGCCTCAAAGTCCTCATCAGGCACCCTGCCCTTGAGATCGTGGGGGAACTTGAAGTTTTCGCCACCCGTGCTCTGTACAGGGCGCACCTTAGTAAACTCAATATCCGAAGCAACTCCGCAGCGGTCAAGAAGCTGGATCAGCGGACCCTTTTCGCCACGGGAGACCAAGTGGACACCAAAATCAACCATGAAGCCATCGCGTTCGCTCGAACCGAGACGTCCACCAGGCCTGATAGTTTTTTCAAACACGGCTACTTTTTTGCCATCGTGCGCAAGCAGCAGAGCAGAAGCAAGTCCACCAATTCCTGCGCCCAATACAACCGCATCATAGTGTTTCATATGCATTACCTCTTTCCGTTAGGCTCGTGTATGTGTGAGGGCGCCTTACTTTTGGGCTGGAAGGGCGTAGTAGTTGAAATCCATCTGAGCAACCTGTTCGCCATCAATATCGTACACAGGAATCTCAAGGAAGTAATCGCCGCGTCCCCGCTCTTCAACGGGCTGAATTTTCTCTTGCGCTTCTTCTGGGGTGAGCGAAATATCAACAACGAGATCTTTTGTCCCTGGCTTCAAAAACTTGAGCTCAACGCTTTTCAGGATCGGGACAAAAACTTCACTGCCATACGTTGCCATAAACAGCGTGCCGCCCGCAATTTCTGCCAAGACAAATTCGCTGCCTGCATAGGCAATGCCCACGTGATTCATGTGCAAGTCAGCCACGGGGAGCCTCAGGCGCACGTGCCGCTCTTCGATGATCTCAGCCTGCAGCTGAGCGAGGTTGACATAGGGTGTTGGCCCGTCGTTGACGTTTTTGATAAGACCATCCAGATATGCCTGCTCCATAATGATTCCTCGTCTCTTTGATCGGTTCGTTTAGTTAAGCCTTCATTGTTTCGACGATTTTTGGGACAACCTCATAGAGATCGCCAACAATGCCGTAATCGACCTGCTTAAACACTGGTGCGTTCTTGTCTTTGTTGATGGCAATAATGGTCTTTGCGCCCGCAGCACCTACCATGTGCTGCACCTGGCCCGAAACACCAACCGTCACAAACAGATCAGGCTTGAGCATGACGCCCGACACGCCGATATAGCGCTCACGCGACATCCAATCCTGACCCTCAGCAATAGGCCTCGTACAGCCCACTTCGGCCTCAAGTACAGCAGCAAGGCTATCAATGAGTGCGAGGTCCTCTTTGTTTTGAATACCACGGCCCACGCTAACTACGCGTCGTGCAGCGGTGAGATTTACTGCCTCAACCGTGCGCGGCTTGCGTTCGACAAGCTTGAACCCCGATGACTTCGGATCACTGGGCAGCTCTGATACCGCCGCCGAAGGAGCTCCCTCACCTGCAGGTTCATTCACGAGCAAGCTTTCAGCCAAAAGGGCAATAGCAGGTACGGAAGCATCCACCGAGGCTTGCTCGATGCTGAAGGCAGCGCCGCCGAACACCATGTGCTCTGCGAGAAGGCTTCCCTCTTCAACCCAGATGCGCGAAACATCATTCATCACGCGGGTGCCCGCAGCAGCAGCCGCTCGGGCAGCAGCCAGGCGAATACGCTTGCTTGTTGCAAACAGGACCGCGCTGGGCGCTTCGGTTCCCATCGCATCGATGAGCGCGCCTACGTAATCTTCGAACAGCGCGTCTTCTGGTTTTGCAATCACGCGCACCGCATCAACGCCGCAATTGGTGAGACTTTGCGCTGCTTCTGTGCTGCCAATCCAGACGGCTTCAACCGTGTTGCCAAGCCTGCGACCCACCGCAGCCAAAGCTGGGTAGCTATCAAGGGATTCGCCGATGATCCATACAGTATTGAGTGTAGTCATAGCGGTCACCGCCTTACCCGAGTGCTCGGATTTGAGAAACGAGCTCGTCAATGTTTTCTTGCGCATCGGATTCGAACACGATGTGCTTGCGCTCGACGCTTTCAGGCGCCTTGGTGGAAACGGTCTCCACGGGACTTGCTGGTAAATCACCCAAGTCAGCAAGCGACCAGATGGTATGGGGTTTCTTGCCTGCGGCAAGAATGTCTCGCATCTGGGGAATCCTCGGGAGGTTGATGTCAGTAGTCACCGAAACAACCGCGGGAAGCGATGCCTCCAGCACTTCAATCTCATGTTCAAGCACGCGCTCAACAATGAGCGTTCCGTCCTGCTCTTCGAGCTTGCCCACTGAGTTCACCACAGGCAAGCCAGCAAGGGCCCCAAGCAGCGTTCCTACTTGTTGCGCGTAGAGGTCAGCGGACCCTTCGCCGCAAATAACCAGATCACAATCGATTTTGTCGAGAGCGGCAGCTAGTACCGATGCCGTTTGGAAAGCATCAGCCGAAGCCAGCGCAGGGTCAATGACGCTATAAAGCTCCGCTGCACCGCGCGAAAGCGCCGCCTTGATGAGCTTAGAATCCTGCAAACTCTCATCGCCAACGGTGAGCAGCATGGCTTTCCCGTCAGTGGCCTCGGCGAGCGAAACAGCTGCCTCGATGGCCATAAGATCGTACTCGCCAAGAATCATGCGAGCTTTATCGAAATTGAGCGTACCATCTGCATTAACGCCAATATCCTGCGCATCAGGTACAACTTTGTAGCACGCAATGGTGTTCATAGCCAGGCCCCCTTATGCTCTCTGGGCTTCTTTGACAAGCGCGCGGCCCGCTGTGTGAACCATGATCTCTTCGGTTCCTGCCATGATGCGATACACCCTCTGGTCACGCCAGAGTCGAGCAATGCGACAATCGTGCGTGTAGCCAATACCGCCCATGATCTGCAGCGCGTCATCAATAACCTCAAAAGCCGCCTGACCGGAATAGCGCTTGAGCAGCGATGATTCAACCGAAATCGATTCGCCGTTATCTTTCATCCATGCATACTTGTAGAGCATGTTCTGCATGTTCTCGATCTTGATCTTCATATCGACCAGCTTTTCCTGAATGAGCTGGAAGGAGCCAATAGCTTTGCCGAACTGCTCGCGCTGTGCTGCATACTTCAGCGCTTCGTCATACGCACAACGAGCCATACCAACATTAGCGGCGCACATGGTCAAGCGCTCGACTTCGAAGTTCTTCATGAGCTGGTAAAAGCCCTGGCATTCAACACCCACGAGATCAGATTCTTCGCACTCCACGTCTTCGAGATAAACCTCGTACGTGCCACACATGTTGTTGCCAATCTTGTTGAGCTTCGAGATTGTTATGCCCGCGCGATCCATCGGGAAAAGATACATGCTGAAGTCTTTGTACGGGCTCTCGTTGATGCCACTGCGAGCCATGCAAAGCATGTACGGCGCCCTATCGGCGCTGGTGTTGAACGTCTTTGTTCCGTTGATATATACCTTGCCGTCGCGCTTGGTGGCTGTTGTTGCCATGGCGGCGCTATCGGAACCAGCCTGCGGCTCGGTGAAGCCAAGCGTAAAGGGCTTCTTACCCTGGAGCGCACATTCGAGAATTGCTTTTTGCTGCGCTTCGTTTCCAAAGGCAAGAATGTCAACAACTTCGGTAGAGAAGTTAATCCAGCACAGCGACGGCCAACCAAGCGAGTGTGCTTCTTCGGCAACCATAACCTGCGTCATGATATCAACTTCAGTTCCGCCGTACTCCTCCGGAATACCAAGGCTCGGAAAGCCCGCTTCGACCAATACCTCAACCGCTTTGTCAGGAAATTCGTGATTTTCATCGCACTGCTTGAAGTAATCTTCAAAGTGTCCGCGCTCGTAAGCAGTCCTGAGACTTTCGAGCAAGAGTTCCTGTTCCTCGGTTTTTTTGAAATCCATGGGTACGCTCCTTCGCTTGCTGATTGGATAGAAGCCACATTGAGAATCGGTGCCTTTCGGCACATTGGTGACGATCGCAAGTTTGTCCTTGGAAAGCCGCGTCTACGTCGCCTTTTTTGCTATTATAGGAACAGGCATGAGCATAGGACAAATACGTATGTTGCAAGCTCGATGCGCGGGCAGCTTAATGCGTCAATACACTTTATGACATCCCTCGTTTCACTTTTTGCATAATCCGATGAACAGATGATTGAGGCTTAATGGATATCGATTACTACAAAGAATTCATGGTCTTAGCAGCCCATAAAAGCTTTGTCTCAGCAGCGCGTGACCTCAATATGTCGCAGCCCTCGCTGAGCAGGCACATGACGGCGCTTTCTCACGAACTCGGATGTCAGCTGTTTTATGAAACGCGCCCTTTGAGTCTCACCGCAGGTGGTGAGGTTGTCCTCAAGTTTGCTGGCAAGATCATTGGCGATCACGCAAACATGGTTGCCGAGCTCAACGCGCTCTCCACGCAGAATAATCGCATCCTCATCCTCGATTTACTGCATACCAATACACTGTATTTAGGCATCAATGAAACAGCCGCGCTAGCCAAGGAGCATTTCTCTGGGCTTCGCATTGAGTTTGTCAACATGGACAACAGCGGACTGAGTTCACAACAAATGGTTGAAATGGGCAAAGTTGACCTCTCATTTGAAACCGTCATCACCGATGAACTTCCTGCAAGTCCCGTTGTGCCTGACGCCATCAAAACCATCTGGATACCCGAATTCCACGGTGAACTGGTTGTTGGCGTGGCGAAGGATTCGCCGTTTGCTGGTCGTACCGATTTGGGATTGCGCGATCTTTCACAGTCGCGCTTCATCATGCAAGCAAACCGCTACAGCGAACGTTTTCGGGAAGACTTCATCAAGATGTGTCTTGAAGTTGGCTTCTATCCCAACATCACGTTGGTCCCCCTGGATAACCCGCTTGAGTTCTACGCCACACACCCCGGTGACGGCATTCATCTCATCACAAAAGTCGACAGGAAATACAAGCCACTCATCAGTGATCTTCTGCGTCAGCATGTCACGATTTTGCCCCTGACGGATAAAAAGCGTTACGTCGATTCATACGTTCTCATGAAGACCGATCCCGAAAGACCTGAGCTCGACTTCTTCTCACAGCATCTCACCGAGCACGCCGAAAAGCTCTACCGTGAGCTCTATCCAGAAACAAAAATTCCCCAATAACTGCCGCCATTTTCTCCTCAAATTTTTGTGATCGGTTTTCCCGATAGCCTATCCTGAAAATCGCATATGAGCACGTAAACCCTGGTTCTATAATCAACCTCATCGGCGAACTATCACGCAAGGAGGAGTTATGTCAGAAACGTTTGATAATCAAGCACAGACGAATGCTTCAGAACCTCAGGTGAAAACGCAAGATGATCCAGCTGGTCGTGAGTGGACGTGGACTGAAGGGGATTATACAGTCCTGCGCACCAATGCACGAACCGGTCCGGGATGCCACGATAGCTGTGGCGTGTTGCTCTATGTAAAAGACGGCGTGCTCGAAAACATTGAGGGTGACCCGGAGAACCCTTACAACCAAGGACGCCTTTGTCCGCGGTGTCTTGCCGTCAAGGAAATGCTCTACCACAAAGACCGCCTCAAGTACCCGATGAAGCGCGCAAAAGAAGACCGCGGCAAGAACACCTTCGAGCGCTGCTCATGGGATGAAGCCTACGACATCATCGAGCGCGAGATGAAGGCCGTCATCGAGAAGTACGGCAACGAGGCTATTTGGGTCACCCAGGGAACAGGCCGCGATATCAACGGTTACGGTCCTCTCATGGCTCAGTATTTCGGTACACCAAACTACGGCACGGGCTTCCTCTCAGGCATCGCCTGCTATGGTCCGCGCATTTTCTCAACCGCGCTTAAATCAGGTGGGCTCTTTGTATGCGACTACTCGCAGTTCTTCCCCGATCGCTATGACGATCCTCGTTGGGAAGCTCCTGAGTATGTTCTCATCTGGGGCAACAACCCCGTCATTGCAAACTCAGACGGAATGTTAGGCCACTGGATTGTCGAGTCTATGAAGCGCGGCAGCAAGCTCATCGTCATGGACCCAACGCTTACGTGGCTTGCAGCGAAGGCCGATGTGTGGCTTCAGCTGCGTCCTGGCACCGATGCGGCTCTTTCGCTTGCTATGTGCAACCAAATTATCCAAGACGATATCTACGATCACGAGTTCGTTGATTGCTGGTGCTATGGCTTCGACGAATTCGCTGAGCACGTCAAGCAGTACACCGTAAGCTTTGCAGCTGAAACCTGCGGCGTACCTGAGGAGCTCATCATTGAGGCTGCTCGCAAGATTGCTAACGCCAAGTCAGCCTGCCTCCAGTGGGGCGTTGCGATGGACCACACCTCTGAAGGATTCATCACGGGTATGGCATGCTTCGACCTCATGGCTCTGACAGGAAACTTCGAAAAGCCTGGCACCATGCTTATTTCGGAGCCTGCGTTTGGCATGTCGGTTACCTCTTCACCCCGTGGAGACACATGGGATGAATGCACCCCGCCCATCCCCCATCCCGAGCGCAAGAACCACGGTGGTTACAAAGCGCTTGAGGCCATGTACGCTATCAGCCCTGATAAGCTGCTTGAGTCCATGGAAACTGGCGAGCCGTACAAGATCCGCGCTATGTGGATGCAGACCAACAACCCCATCGCTTGCATGGGTGCTCAGCCGCAACGCATTTTGCCAGCGCTTCAGGCTATGGACTTTAACGTGGTGGTTGATTTGTTCCTCACCCCCACCGCTCTGGCCTGCGCCGATGTCCTGCTGCCCGCTGCTTGCTTCGCTGAGCGTATCGGCATCACCGGACACCATCCCTATGCGCTTGGTTCCATCGCACAAGCTATTGAGCCTTTGGGCGAATGCAAGTCTGACCAGCGTATCATCTACGAAATGGGCAGCCGTTTCATCACCGATGAATTCAAGCTTTGGGATGACGAAGAGGGCTTTTACGATTACTTGCTTCGCAAGACAGGCTTCACCTATGACACCCTCAAAGAGCGCGTTTGGGCATACCCTGAGTTCGAGTACGAGAAGCACAAGAAGGGCCTGCTGCGCCCCGATGGCACGCCTGGTTTCGCAACGTCAACAGGTCGCTACAACTTCTACTGTGCCGAGATGGCTTACTTCGGCTTCTCGCCCTTCGCCACCTACGAAGAGCCTCCTGAGAGCCCGATTTCAGCTCCCGAACTAGCGAAGGATTATCCGCTGGTTCTGACAACGGGCGCCCGTGCCTGGGGCTTCTTCCACTCAGAGCATCGCCAGAGCCCTTCGATGCGTCGCATGCATCCCGATCCCACATTCTTGGTTCACCCCGAGACGGCTGCTCAGTACGGCATCGCTGATGGTGACTGGTGCATTATTGCGAACAACCTCGGCTCCGCGAAGATGCGCGCTCACACCACACTCCGCATCCGCAAGGACACGGTTTCAGCAGATCACGGCTGGTGGTTCCCCGAGCGCGGTCCTGAGGACGGTACGCTCTTCGGCGTCATGGAGTCAAATATCAACCAGCTCATCCCCATGCGCCCGGGCAAATCAGGCATCGGCGCATCGTACAAGTCTCAGCTGTGCAGTATCTCGAAAGTAGAGGAGTAGGCCATGCGTAAGTTGATTGCGATTGATTACGAATATTGCACCGGTTGCCACACCTGCGAGGTAGCCTGCCAGCAGGAGCACGATCTTGAGGCCGAGCAATTCGGCATCAAGCTGGCACAGATTGGCCCTGATCAAATCACTGATCGCAAGTGGCAGTACGAATTTGTGCCCATCCCGACCGACCGCTGCGACCGCTGCGCAAAACGACAGGGCGCGGGCAAGCTCCCTTCGTGCGTGCTGCACTGCCAAGCAGGCTGCATCTCCTACGGAACCGTAGAGGAGCTCGGCGATCTGCTCAACAAGAAGAAGGTTGTCCTGTTTACCTAAGGTGACAGGCGTCAGAAATGATGAGGAGGATGAGCAGGTCTCATCCTCCTTTTTTGTTTGGGCTTTTGATGCAGGGGTCCTCCGAGTGGACATACGTAAGATTTCTCCGAGATACTATTAGCACAATGCAACTATTTGTGGGATGATATCTAGAGAGTACCATCCATGGAAGGACTATCATGTGGCACAGTTGTAATCCTAAATCTGACAACGATCTCAAAGAGTGCGCCGAGCTCGGTAAATCACTTAACCGCCTATCGCAACCAACCATTTTGACTCTCCTTGCGAAATCAGAAACACCACTACACGGCTACGTTATTGTGCAGCTTGCCGCAGACTCACCCATGTTTGGCGGGCAAAAACCTGACGCAACGGGCATCTATCGCGCACTGAAGCGCATGGAAGAAAACGAGCTGGTCACCTCAAAGTGGGACACCCCTGAGGAAGGCTCAGCCAAACGCATGTTTTCACTCACCGAAAAGGGTCGTGGGTGTTTGCGCCGCTGGATTGATGCACTTGCTTGTTACGAGCTAACGCTCGAAGACTTGCGAGCAGATGCATCCGAAGCCCTCGGCATCGATCTTCCTGAAGCGCCTCGCTGCGCTGGGTAGCCATGGAGCCGCACGCGAACACCAGCGTAGGCGCATCGTCGCCCGGCGCAATGCGGTCGGTAGCGGGTCGCGACATATCGGCACTCCTGAACGCTCGACCCGTGGTTCTTGTTGGAGCGCATGGGAGGCGCGATGATGCAGGCGCGACCACCTTGCACCCTGGCGCTTCCAGCAGGTCCGTGGCGACACACGAAACATGCTTTGCCACAGTTGCTTGGGCAATGCCCCTTTCGCACGATCCCGCAATGCTGGCTTTCTCAATTCGCGAACGGTCGCGGACTTTTGAGGTCTTGCGCACCGCAGGTTACTTCAGTATCAGCACGCTCGATGCAAAGGATCCCACAAGCGTTGTAACGGCAACGTACTGCGGAAACACTACAGGTCATGTTGAAAACAAAGCCGCACACATCCCCCATGAACTTATTCGGGCAGAAGGCGAACGCGGTGCATTTGTGGCTCCCGCCCCCGCCGCAGCCCTATCATGGCTTGCTTGCGAGATCGAAAGCATCCAACCAGCAGGTGACCACATGCTGGTTATTGCATACGTGCGCGAAGCAAGGACACGTTGCGGCATCGATGAGCAAGGACGCACCGCCGCACTCGACACACTGCTCTGCATCCAGCACGATACGTTTGCGTTTGTCGATGCCGAGGCTCTCGCACAATCGATCCCCTAGAACCAACTTGCAGCAAATCACTTGCTCCGAAGCCCCTAGAACCAAACTTGCGGCAAATCACTTGCTCCGAAGCCCCTTAAATTCCAAACCCAAGGTATCAAAAACACCCAGTACCATCGTGCTGAGTGAAAGGCTCTTCTCAATCGAACATAGCCAAC
>JAVWLC010000049.1:0-3808 GCA_036638175.1 Raoultibacter sp.
CGGCTTTGAGCAGCTCATCTCGTCGTTTACGATGGTGCCGCAGATGATGGCTGAACAGATAGCCGGAAATGGGGCGCTACTCTTATTCCTTGCGCTGCTTGGGGCACTTGTTGTGGTTATTGCCACAGCTGGCGGCTCTCGGGCATATGGCGAGTGGGTATCGCAGCACATCAAGAACGCAAAGATGGCCCAACTCATGACCGCAGCACTTGGAATCATCATCTTCGTTGATGACTACTTCAATTGCCTCACGGTTGGTGCTGTCATGCGACCCGTTACCGATCGATTCAATATCAGCCGCGAAAAACTCGCTTGGATTATTGATTCGACAGCAGCCCCCGTTTGCATTATTGCTCCCGTTTCTTCGTGGGCAGTTGCAGTTGGTGGCTACCTCGGTGAAGGCGGATTCTCGACGTTTGTCGCATCGATCCCGTACAACTTCTACGCGCTCTTTACCATCGGATTCGTTTTCTTCATGTGTGCAACAAACCTTGATTTTGGTCCCATGAAGACTGCCGAAGCAGAAGCTCATCGCACCATGAGCGACAAGCAGCGCATTCCAGGTGAGGGTATGCTGAACGCTGTATCAACTGCTTGTGCGCCTAAGGGAACAAATCTTGATAATACGCCGCCGTACGAAAATGATCTTCCTACGGTAGTTGCCGAAGAAAATGAAGTTATCGATGCTGCCCAGCAGACGATCGATGATTTCAAGGGTATTAAGGTGTCTGACAAGGGCAGAGTTTTCGACTTGATCATTCCAATCCTGGTACTCATTGTCTTTTCGATTGCGGGCATGCTCTATGTTGGTGGCTTCTTTGAGGGCGTTGCGTTTACCGAAGCGGTAGGCGTTGATCCGGTGTCGGGCCTCTGTATCGGCGTTTGTGTGGCGTTAGTGGTTGCAGCAGCGATGTTCTTACCACGTGGCCTTACTACGCTTGCGGGATACATGGAGGGCGTTGCTGAAGGTGTCCGCTCAATGGTTGGTGCGATCATGATCCTCGTCTTGGCTTGGAGCTTGGGTGGTACGTGTCGCTACCTTCTTGGCACGGGCGAATTCGTGAGTAACTT
This sequence comes from Raoultibacter sp., assembly GCA_036638175.1. Classification (GTDB taxonomy): domain Bacteria; phylum Actinomycetota; class Coriobacteriia; order Coriobacteriales; family Eggerthellaceae; genus Raoultibacter. The sequence continues at coordinate 1,072 of JAVWLC010000049.1, forward strand.
CCTGAACACGGTCGGCGTTGATTTGGCATTCTTGCCAGCGGTTATCTTTGTAGTTGCGGCGTTTATTGGATTCTCGATGGGTACTTCATGGGGAACAATTGCTCTTATTCTTCCTATTGTCATTGGCGTATTTCCTGCAGAGGGTTCGCTGTTCTTGGTGGCGGTTGGAGCAACGCTTGGCGGAGCGGTTTACGGTGACCATGTGTCACCTATTTCCGATACGACAATTCTTTCGTCAGCTGGTGCGCAATGTAACCACTTGCGTCACGTTGCAACACAGCTTCCCTACGCCACGCTTGTCATGATTGTCTGCCTCGTGTGCTACATCCTTGCGGCGTTCATCGGCAATCCGTGGATTCCGCTTGCGATTGGTGCTGCTCTGATTGTTGGTTCAGTCATTGTTTTGGCAAAAACCGATATCAAGCTTCCCGGTAGCAAGAAAAACGCAGCATAAGTATCCTGCGCAATATGGGTGACGTTACGGCCGTCGAGTAATCGGCGGCCGTTTTTTCACCTATCCAACCTGCGCATATACAAAAAATTTTCAGAGGATACCTTTGCTCATGATTCTCTTTATCCAACGATGATCTGGGGTAGGGCCAGATCATGTGGTTCACAGGGCACAGCCGCAACGCGCTGTTCGTCAAACGCTACGCCGACAACAAGCGTGCTGTCGCAAATCGCGTTGAGGAACCGATCGTAGTTGCCGCCGCCGTAACCGATTCGATTGTTTTCATTGTCAAAAGCTACGACAGGCACGACAACCATATCGAATAGTGAGGCGTCTACAAGGGGAAATTCTTTGAGTATTGGATCATCAACGCAGAATGATTTTAGGGGATCCGTGAGGAATGGAACGCTGTTGTTTTCGTAATGAGCATGCGGCACTTCGCGCATTGCCATGTACGACTTTGGCTCAGGTGAATCTTGTGCTTTTGTCATACAAGGAAAGCAGATAGTTACGTTTTTGCAATAAGCGGCTTCGGTAAATGAGGCAAGGTCTACTTCGCTCTTCATGGCGTGGTAGAGGGCCAACATAAAGGGTGGCTGGTGATAGCAGACGTGAACATCAGCGCTCACGTTGTGATAGATGGCAAGTGCTTCGTTGAGAATTTCGGAGAGTTCGGCACAGATGGTGGCGCAACGTGGTTGTCTCTGTGCTAAAGAAAGCGCATCGCGCCGCTTGAGTACATCTGCGCGAAGAGCGCGTTTTTCGTCCATCATACCTCCCAGTGTGTGTCCTAGAAGCTTACCGCTTCCGAGTAGTAAGTAAAAGAGAAGATCAAAATCATGGGTTCTGGCAAACCGTAGCAGACATCATAAATCATACTAAAATACTAAGAATTATGGAGATCCTGCAAATTATGTAACTTCTAACCATGTATTTGCAACGTAATAAGCGAAAACACTTGCATAAGAACTTACCTTATGTGTAGACTCTCACCATGGCATTGAAGGGCAATGTCGGCTGAAGTTCAGCCGTTGGTCATGTGGGCATCATGATCGAAAACAGGGGAGACGCGAAGAGCGTCTTCTCTCGTTTTAAGGCAATGATGACTTCCTTACATGTCGATAGGTTCAGGCCATACAGAGTTCGTGTATGTGCTTCTGAAAAACAGAAGCCACGTTGTTCCGAATAAAAAGGGCAACGTATTTGAAATGATGTCGGAAACGACAGAAAGCGAGGAAAGGATGCAACTCAAAGCTTCGACAGATTATGGGATTCGCGCCATCCTCTATCTGGCAGCCGAAAACGATGTTCGCTCGTCAAAAGAGATTGCGCGAGAGATGTCGATACCTCGTGATTATTTGATCCAGCTCGCGCAGTTGCTGCGAAATGCGGGGCTCATTGAGGCACGACCTGGCAAGCATGGTGGTTATTTGCTGGCGCGCAAGGCTTCCGAGATTTCGTTGCTCGATATCATTAACGCGATGGAATTGAATGTCAAAATCAAGTCATGCCCTGAAAATCTGAACGAATGTGAACATGACCCTGAGGTATGCAACCAGTTTTATCCAGAAGAGGACATCGCAGGCGGGAGCGATGAAGCTAAAAAAGCCTGTCAGGTTCGTCGTTCGTATTCGCTGATTCAGGATAGCTTTAATGCTTACCTGGACAGCATTACGATTGATTTCCTGCTTGATTGTGCCGATGGCAAAAACTGCAGCAGCGAGTTTCTTTCCCAGAGGCTCAAAGAAGAGAGCGCTCGATTGATGGAATTGGTTGCCTAACAGGTGCGCTTCCTGCAACAAAGGAACGAGTGCACAACCTTATTGGAATCACCGAGGTAAAGCGAGTCCGCTTTCATTACAGCCTCGTTGGTCAAGCGCCGGTTTTGGATTTACTCCGAAGCCGGCGCCCTTATGCTACGACATCGCCAATCCCGAGTACTTGCATGACAAGGAGCGCAACGGTAAGCGCAGTGACGATGGCAACCGTTGCCCAAATGAGAATACGACTGATAGGTTTACTTCTAAAAACTCCCATAACGCGTTTGTCGGCTGCGATGATGGCCATAAATATGAGCAGCACTGGCAAGATGACGCCATTCACAAATTGCGCGGTGAGCATAACGCCTAGCAGGTCAATGTTGGGAATGATGACAACGGCTGCCGAGAAGAGAACGATGAATGTGAGAATGCCCTTGAAAAGGGGAGCTTCCTTCCACGAAAAGCTCACTCCCGCTTCCCAGCCAAATGCTTCGCAGATCACAAACGAAGTGGTCAGCGGCAACAC
>JAVWLC010000049.1:3818-10710 GCA_036638175.1 Raoultibacter sp.
CAATGAGTCCAACGGCGAAGAGCGCTTCAGCGTACTGTCCCGCAAAGGGGGCAAGGGCGCTGGCGGCATCAGCGGCACTGGTGATTTCGATTCCCTCAGGAAAGAGCGTTGCGCCCGTAGTAACAATAATGAACCAGGCAACAAGACACGCAGCAACGGTGCCCGAAATCACATCAACTTTTTGCGAAAAGAAATCCTTAACGCCAACGCCTTTTTCTACAACGTTGCTTTGGGCAAAGAACATCATCCACGGCGCGATAGTGGTACCAATCATTGCAATAACAAGCGATATGAAACTCGTGTCGTTCACTACATGGGGTACCACGGTGCTCAAAAGAGCATCATCCCAGTTTGGCTTGGCCATGAAAGCTGCAATGATGTAGGTCACAAACACGAGCGAGAGAATCAAGAACACCTTTTCGACACGCTTGTAGCTACCCCCAACAACTAAGAGCCAGACAGCAATTGCCGCAATAGGTACTGAGATAAACTTTGACACTCCGAACATTTCCATGCCCGAAGCAATACCTGCGAATTCAGAAAAGGTCGTTGCAACGTTGCCAATGAGCAGGGCAAACATGGCAAGCGCGGTAAGCCTAATGCCGAAGCGCTCGCGAATAAGCGCAGCGAAACCTTTGCCCGTGACCGCCCCCATGCGTGCTGCTGTCATCTGTACGACAGCAAGTAAGACGCACATAATTGGGATAACCCACAGCGTTGCGAAGCCGAATTTGGCGCCAACGGTGGAATACGTTGAGATTCCACCAGCATCGTTGCCTGCCATTGCCGTAATAATGCCTGGTCCCATAGCAGCCAAAAGAAGCCAGAGCTTGCTTGGTCGTTTACTTTTGTGCTCGGTTTGCTCCAAGGCGTCAGACTCGCCGTTGTGGGCGAGTGCCTGGGTTGCTTCAGCCTTACTGGTGCGGAAGACAGTGCGCTCCCGCTGTTGTTTATCGGTGCGAATTTTGGGTGTCATAGTTAGCTCCAGTCATAGCCGATGATCTGGAACAATACGAGCGTATAAAGCGCAAGAACTACGACGGCAATAACAGCTCCCACCGCAATCTTGACTCCAAGCTTTCGATTTTTGTCGCCGCTCACATCTTCTTCGATGGCATCCCATGCGTCATCAACCGTAACAATACCCAGCAGCATGCCGTGCTCATCAACAACGGGCATGGCGGGAATGTCGTACTTGAAGATGTCAGCAGCAACCTCTTCTTCAGTTTCATTAGGGGAAACGCTGATGATGTCTTCGTAGGAAACATCTTTGATGGGAGTGCTGTCATCCGTAAGCACAAGCGTGCGCAAAGAGAGAACACCAACCAGCTTATCGTACTCGTCGAGCACATACACGTAATGCACGGTGGGGTGGTCTTCATCGAGTTCGCGAAGGACCTCGATCGTTTCTCCAACCGTATCGGTTTCGTGCACCGCAACGTACTGCGTGGTCATCATACCGCCTGCCGTACCGTCCTTGTAGCCAAGGAGGCGGCGAATTTCGGTGGCATCTTCAACACCCATGAGGCGCAACAGTGTTGCAGCTTTTTCGTACGAAAGGTCGCGCACGATATCAGCGGCATCGTCAGGATCCATCTGCCCGAGTAGGGCAGAGGCGCGGGCATCATCGAGGTCTTCGATGAAATCGGCTTGGTACTCGTCTTCCATTTCGGAGATGGCTTCGGTGGCTTGCGCATCGTCGAGGTGCTGGAAGACGTTGGCGCGTTGCTGGGGATCGAGTTGTTCAAGAATGTCGGCAACGTCGGCGGGGTGCAATTCATCAAGACGCTTGTGCGTGACGGAAAGCTGCACCTCAGAAAGGTCGCGGTCGAGCAGGTCCATGTAGTTCCAGGCAATGATTTGCTCTTCGATCTTCTTGCCGAAGACTTTTGAGATACCTACGACTGCTTTTTCGAGCCAAGGCGCAAGTCCACGCAAAATGCCGCGGAATCCAACTTCGGCGCCGAGTAAGCGAAGCTGGGATCCAGAAGCCGAGAGCTTGAGATCGTTTACGCGGACAACTTTCATGCCCTGCGTGTCGACGATCTGCTTGTTAAGCAGATCGCGGGCAAGCAAGATCTCTTCGGGTTGTAGGTAGCTGAAGCGGATGTTGTGACTTTCGACATCGAGCTTGATGCCGTCTTCATCGAACTCGCCGACGTACTTGCGCCAGGAGATCATGAAGGGAGTTTTGCCAGGTCCTTGGAATGCAAGGCTTGTAATGCGCGGAAATACCTCACCAGTTGATATAGCGAGGTCAGAGATCGTACCGATCTTTTCTCCCGTTGAGTCAATCACCGGGCGTCCGAGCATTTGAGATAAGTAGAGCATGATTAATTCCCTATCTCATCGACCTGCAATACATTTCACACGCAAAGAGGGCACGCGGGCCCCATGTGACGTTGAGATGTGTTGCATACCGATGCGTGTCGCAGTCGTCCTTCGACTGCCGACAAGGGAAGTCGAAGGCTAATTACTGTGAGGTTTCGGTTTTCGAACCTTCAAGTAAAGTCCTTCCTTCGGAGCAATAAAAAAGCCGCACGTGCTGGATTTCCCAATCGTTGCGGACAAAAGCCTGTTCAAAGGCACGCTTGATAATAAGGGAATTTTTCCCATCCGTCAACCGCCGAAGTCGAATTGACAGATGGCCTATTGAACACTTGCGGATGGGCTTACGGGGTAAGCTTCGGGTTGATTTTGCCCCTTATGCTATACTTCCTGCGATTCATGCGATGGGCTTGACCGTTCTGGCAGGGGGAGGCTGATGGGCGGCAGTACAGCCGATGCGGTAAAACAGAGGAGGGCGCGGGCTGTAGCCTGTGTGGTGGTATCGTCTGTTCTTTTCGGCGTTGTTCCTATCGTGATCAAAGAAGTCTATGCGACGGGCATGGATGCGTTCGGAATCGTTCTGATCAGAATGGCGTTCGCTGCAATGATTATGCTTGGGGTGTGTCTTGCGAGCAGGGAGCGGGTCACGCTATCGGGAAAGCAACTTCTGTTTTGCATCGTTTCAAGCGCGCTTTATGCGGCGTCTGCGCTGCTTTCTTGCATGGCCATAAAGGATATGAGTTCGGGTTTGTCGAATGTTTTATTCCACCTGTTTCCTCTTGCCGTTCTGCTGCTGACGCGATTTGCCCTTGGGCGTAAGGTTGGGTCAGTGAAATGGATATCGGCGTTTGTCATGTTCGCGGGGATGATTCTGATTTTTTCTACAGAGTCAGGGTGGCAATTTACCGTCGGAAGCGTCACTCAGGTCGGTGTTTCCGCGCTGTGCTATGCCGCCTATACCCTTTTCTTGGGCGGTGAAGTTCTTCGCGGAGTTTCGTCTCGGGTTTTGACCGTGTACGCATGCACCGTTTCGGCTGTTACATGCGTTGCGGCGTTGCCGTTTGTGCCGCAAGCGGTTTCGACCATTACACCCGAAGGGGTGGTCCTCGTTGCTGTGCTCGCTGCTGTTTGCACGGCAATCCCGCTTGTTTTGTACGCATACGCTGCGAAATCGATAAGCAGTGCGAGCGTGTCGTTGTTTGCGAATCTAGAGCCAGGCGTAACTGTCGCGGCGGAATCGATTCTGTCCCAGCATGTGCCGTCTGCATCGGGGCTCGTCGGCTGTCTTCTTATTATCGGATCGGGTATCTTTGTCGGTAATGAAGCAGCGTCGTCGAAAGATGGGGTGTGTGATGTTTCCAAATCGTTGGATAGCACATCCGAGAGACGGGCTGAGGGGAAGGCGAGTGGATCGTGAATATTGAGAACCTCGAATGCTTCGTCGAAGTTGCATCGTGCGGTAACTTCACGAAGGCTGCAGAACGGATGTTTCTAGTCCAGTCAACGGCAAGCCGTCGTGTGCAAAGGCTTGAGGAAGAGCTTGGGGAGACGCTTATCGTTCGCGATGCCCCATTCTTTCGGTTGACCCGCGAAGGCGAGCTTGTATTTGAGAAGGGTCGCGAGATCCTCGATCAAATGGCTTCCCTTGAAGCTCGGGTGCATGATAAAGGCGAGCAGGCACGGGGATCTGTTTGTGTCGGGTTCTACGGTCTTTTGGAGCATCTCGATATTTCTGGGTATTTACATGAGTATCTCAAACAATGGTATCCGCACATCGAGCTGACTATGTTCTACAACAAAGTCAGCTGTATTGAAGAAGATGCGAAGCGCCGGAAGCCGGATGTTATCGTGTCTTTGGATTGCGAACTTCCGATAGACGGCTATACGAGAAGAATGCTGCTGGAGAGGCGGGTGGTCGCCCTGGTTCCTCGAGGGCATCGGTTCGCTCAGCGTTCAAGTATCGATCTGGTTGATCTGCGCGATGAGCCTCTAGTGTTTTGGACTAGGTCCGCTGTACCTGGCTTTTTCGACGCCCTGACCGATCAATGCAAGCAGGCGGGATTCACGCCGCGCTATACCGAGCTCTACGATTTGGAGGATGCGATAGTCATGTCGGTTTCAGCGGGAAACGGCATCTCCGTATTCTTTGACAAAACGGCTGTGCTGACGGGCGATGGCGTTGTCGAGGTGCCGATCGATGGTCTTCGCGTCCTTGTCGATGTTGCCTACGCGTATCGAACGGATGCCGTGAGCGCTGGGATCGCTGCTGTTTCCAAAGCTTTCGATGAGTTTGCTTCGAGGTCTTTTCCCTTGTGAGAAGGTGCCTCATGCATGGGATGCATGAGGCAGACCGATTCGATGCTCGATGATCATTTCACAACGAAGTTTTTCCTGATTAGACTGCTTGGCACAAAGGGCTGCAAATCACAGCTAGCCATTGGTTTAGTCAAGGAGGAACCATGTCGGAAAGCATTTCAAGAAGGACGTTTATTGCAGGTGTCGGCGGTATGCTCGGTTTGGCGGCGCTTGGCCCGCTGGCGGGGTGTGCCCCTAAAGCGCAAGGCGGTGAGGGTTTCGTTCCCGGAACGTACACGGGATCGGCTCCAGGAATGTATGGCGATATCACGGTGCGGGTAACCGTGGACGAAAAGGCCATCACGTCCATTGAGGTTCTGGATTATCACGATACAGGGCTTATCGTCGAAACGGCTATCGACGATCTGCCGGAGCGGATAATTGAGAACCAGTCGCTTGCGGTGGATGCGACTGCTGGCGCCACTATGTCGTCAGAGGGCATCCGCAACGCTGTTGACACTGCGCTTGCTGAGGCGGGTGGAAGCAAAAAGGCTCTCGCGTCGTCGCTGCCTGAGATGGAGCGAGAGGAGCTGCCTGATCAGGAGTTCGACATCGTTATCGTCGGTGCGGGCGGCGCTGGTATGGCCGCCGCTATTCAGGCTAGACGAATTAGCGATTGTTCTGTGCTTCTGCTCGAAAAGGAGGCTTACTGCGGGGGATCAACCGCACTTTCTGGCGGGCAGATCACCGTTGCAGGCACTTCGAAGAACAAGGAGGAAGGAGTCCTCGACTTCAACGCCGACGAGTATCTCGAGTACTTCAAGAAGCGTGCATCCGAGATGGATCGCAGGCCTGATGATATGTGGATAAACGAAACGTTGGTGCATCGCATCGGGGAAAGGATTCCCGAGTTCTACGGCTACTTGATGGAGGAGGGCATCGACCAAACGTATCACGAAAACACGGCGTATTTCGGCGAGGTAGGGCGTGGCATCACTGGCTTCAAAGATAAGGAGAAGCGCGGCCAGGAGACGTACGGTAAGTTCTTTAAGGAACTCGTCGAAAAGCAGGGTGCTGAAATACGTGTGAACTCTCGAGTGACCGAGCTCGTGATCGACGACGGTGTAGTAACGGGTGTGAAGGTCGAGACACCGGAGAGCGTGTATACCGTTCACGCGAAGAAAGTCATTCTTTCGACGGGAGGTTTTGCTCGCAACAGAGAGCTGTTCGAAAAGCAGAATTCGTACTATAAGAATATCGACAAGGTATGGACGTACACCGCTCCTGGAACCACGGGCGATGCCTTCGAATTCTGCGAACCCCTTAATCCGGCGTATACGGGATACGGTTTCATCATCATGAACGGTTGCGTTGAGCCGTACGGTTTCGAGAGTCCCCAGGGATCGTTTCCTTCCGGAGGAATGTACCTATGGGTCAATCAGCAGGGCGAGCGCTTCGTTGACGAAGGCGGCTACTATTATCAAAAAACGTTTGACGTGGCCGAGCTAGAAGAAGGCTACTGCTGGGCAATTTGCAGCGGCGTTGAGCCGGAGGGATTCTATGGAGATATGTCCATGGCAGACATCGTGGCCGATCTCGAGCCACTGGGCGGTGCATTTATGGCCGATACGCTTGATGGTCTTGCCGAAAAAGTCGGTCTTGACCTTGCGAACCTGAAGGTTAGCATTGAGGAAGATGCGGAGCGTGCGAAGAGCGGAGCCGTGGATGCTTTCGGATACGATATTCTTCAGGCCGTTACTGATTCGGGTCCTTATTTCGCGATAAAAACCTACCCGAGCGTTATCTGTACGATGTACGGATTCAAACTCGATGATCGTTTCCATGTTGTTAATACATCCGAAGAGCCGATTGAGAATCTCTTTGCAGTCGGCGAGTTGACGATGGGCAACTACTTCTTCCAGGAATATGTGGCAACGAGTAGCGCAGTTGCCTGTGGTGTGTACGGAGGATCAATCGCTGCCGAAGAGGCCATCAGCGAACTTCTCGAGAACTAAAGGAAAGGCTCGAATGCGAACCGTTTGCATTCGAGCCTTTGCAGATATGCTGGTTGAACAGGCGCATCGAGACCTCTAACATCAGCACGTGAAGCGTCCTGATCGGCACGGAAACGAGCGCTGAGCAGGTTACGCAGCTCCTGATAACTTAAGGCCACATATGAAAAACCCCGAGCAATTTGCCCGAGGTTTTCTGGGTTTAAATGGTGCGCCGTGAGGGATTCGAACCCCCGACGTACTGATTCGTAGTCAGT
>JAVWLC010000050.1:0-10583 GCA_036638175.1 Raoultibacter sp.
CAGGTTAACAAGCAGAAGGAAAAAGTCCCGATGCCTGAGCTGAATGCGACCGTTCGTTCGCAGACGTTTGATGAGGTCACGCTTGGATATTCTGCCGAAGAGGCCATTAGCGAGGCGCTCCGTTGCATTCACTGTCCGAAAAAGCCTTGTGTGAGCGGCTGTCCTGTCGGCGTTCCAATTTCTGATTTTGTGCGAGAAGTGGGCGAGGGCAATTTCGCCAAAGCCTACGCTCTTGTCAAGAATACCAACACGCTTCCTGCAATTTGTGGGCGCGTGTGTCCCCAGGAAAATCAGTGCGAAGGTGTGTGCACGCGCGGCAAAAATGGCGAACCTGTTGGCATTGGCCGTTTGGAGCGCTTCGTTGCCGATTGGGCGTTTGAGCATCCTGAGGAAGCGCATGCTGCTTTTGAGGAGCTGCGAGGCAATGAAGACTGCGCGACGGGACACGATCTGTCGGGCAAGCGCGTTGCTGTGGTTGGTTCGGGTCCTGCGTCGTTGACATGTGCGGGTGAATTGGCAAAGTGCGGCGCTCAGGTTACCGTATTTGAGGCGCTTCATCGTGTGGGCGGCGTGCTTACGTATGGCATTCCCGAGTTTCGTCTTCCAAAGGATCTGGTGGCGAAAGAGGTTGAAGCTATCCAAGATCTTGGTGTTGCCTTCGAACTTAATACCTTGGTTGGTAAGCTCTACGACATCGAAGAACTCAAAGGCGAGATGGGCTTTGACGCGGTATTCGTCGGAACAGGCGCGGGACTGCCTTCGTACCTTGGTATCGAAGGCGAGGGCCTGAGTGGCTCGATGGTCGCCAGCGAGCTTTTGACTCGCGTAAACCTGATGAAAGCCTACAAGTTTCCTGAGTACGCAACGCCCGTGTATGCTGGCAAGCAGTGTGTGGTTGTGGGTGGCGGTAACGTAGCAATGGATGCTGCGCGCACCGCTCGTCGCTTGGGTGCTGAGGTGACTATCGTATATCGACGTGGTAAGGAAGAAATGCCTGCCCGCGCTGAAGAAATTCATCATGCCGAAGAAGAGGGCATTACGTTTCAGATGCTCACCAATCCTGAGCGCGTGCTTGGAGATGATGAGGGATGGGTTACGGGTCTTGAGTGCATCAAAATGGAGCTTGGCGAACCTGATGCAAGTGGCCGCCGCCGTCCGGTTGAGATCGAGGGCAGTAACTTTGTGATCGATATCGACATGCTGGTGATTGCTATCGGCTCGAAGACCAATCCGCTGATTGCTGATACGACTCCAGGACTTGAAACAACTTCGCGCCACCTCATTGTGGCTGATGACGAGACGTGTGCCACTTCGGTTCCTGGTGTGTTCGCAGGAGGCGATACTGTTATTGGTGCTGCCACGGTCATCCTGGCGATGGGTGCAGGAAAGCGTGCGGCAAAGGGTATCGCAGAGTACCTGAGTGCGTAATGGCTGAAGCGTTCGATCCTGTTGCCTACATCAATGAGCCGCGGTGGATGGAATCGCGGCTCGGTCTTGACCGCATTCGCGAATTGCTCGATCGGCTCGGCAATCCGCAAAACGCTTTCAAAATCGTTCATGTGGCAGGAACAAACGGCAAAGGATCAGTGTGCTCATTCACCGCTTCGATTCTTGTTGCAGCAGGTTTCCATACAGGACTTTTCACCAGCCCCTACATCGTAGAATTCTCAGACCGCATCAAGGTTGATGGCTCGAATATCTCTGATGCCGATCTTTTGGCTGCCACCCTTATTGTCAAAGAACAAGCGGAAGCCATGCCGGATCATCCAACTGAATTCGAGTTGATGACCGCCGTGGCTTTCGTCCATTTTGCGCGAAGCGGCTGCGAAATCGCCGTCGTTGAAGTAGGCCTTGGCGGCAGACTCGATTCAACGAATGCCATTACCGCACCTGAAGTGTGTGCCATTGCGCGTATTGCGCTTGACCACACTGGACTCCTGGGTACGACGTTGACGCAGATTGCGGGCGAGAAGGCGGGCATCATTAAGCAAGGGGTACCCGTGGTTTCCTGGCCTCAAGATCCTGAAGCGATGGAGGTTGTTAGGCGGGTTGCAGCCGAGCACGATGCGCCCCTCGTGCTGCCTGATTTCGGGGAACTGACAATTGGGCACGTGTCGGACGCAGGAGATGTTTCACGTGAAACATTTGTTCGTTTTTTCTCGTACAAACGCTATACCAACCTCACGATTGGATTGCTCGGAAGCTATCAACCCTACAATGCAACTTTAGCCATCGAGATTATCGAAGTCTTACGCACGCGTGGTTGGTCAATTTCCGACGACGATATTCGCGAAGGTCTCGCAGCTACAACATGGCCAGGGCGGTTTGAGATTGCTGCGCAGCATCCGACATTCGTGATTGACGGCGGACACAATCCGCAAGGTGCCCAGGTGCTGGCCGATTCGCTGTGCGAGATATTCCCTGACCAAAAGGCAGTCTTCCTTATGGGCGTGCTTGAGGACAAGGATTACCCGGAGATGCTTGAAACGTTGCTTCCCCTAGGGCGTGCTTTTGTTGCAGTTGCGCCACCGAATCCGCGCGCGCTGTCAGCGGAAAAACTCGCTCAAGCCATTCGCTGGACAGGGCAGGACCTGCTTGGGTGTTCGGCATGTACCAACGTATATGTCGCGCGCGACATTCCCGATGCTGTCGGTGAGGCAAAACGCCTCGCGGGTGAAGATGGTCTTGTGTGCGCATGTGGCAGCCTCTATTCCATCGCTGAGATCAAGCAGGCACTGTAAACCGTTCCTTTATCGATCAATCTGCCAGAAAAACCGCTATACTCATACACGCAGGGGGTAGACGAGAAAGGTTACGGAATGGGTAACGTAACGAGCTTATTCAGTCTGCTCGAAAAACTTGAAAGCGCCGATATCACGGTGCACCAAAACCGATGCGCGGTGGTTCGCAATCGGAATGCAACGTGTATGCGTTGTGCCGAAGTGTGTACGTCGGGTTGCATTTCCTACGAAGATAACGAATTGATCATAGCGCCTGAGCGGTGTGTTGGCTGTGGTACGTGTGCCACGGTTTGTCCGACCTGTGCGCTTGAGGCCAACAAGCCCAATGACGCCGAGCTGCAACAGCGCTGCATAGCAGCTATGAAAGCAGCCGAAGGCGAAGCGATTATCGCCTGCGATCAGATTCTTGCTGCAGCCGATGGGCTGTACGATCCTGAAAAGGTTGTCGGGGTCACGTGTTTGGGGCGCGTCGAAGAGACGCTGTTGACTGCGCTTGCTGTTGCGGGAGTCGATCGAGTGAGCCTTGTGAAAGCGAAATGTGCCGAATGCCCGCAAGCGGTGGGGCATGCAACCACGGAGCTTGTGGTTGATACCGCCAATACGTTGCTCGAAACCTGGAGCAGCCCTGTTCATGTTGAGATCGTCGAGAAGTTTCCAAAGATCGCTCGGCTTACGCAGGATCAAGATTATGATCACAGTCGTCGTGACTTTTTCAGTGGTATCAAGGGTGATGCGAAAACCGCTGCCGTAAAAACAACGGATTTTGCCGTGAAGGAAGCACTCGGTGTGACCGAAGAGGCTGAGCCTAAGTACCTTAAAGTCATGGAAGATGGCACGCTGCCGCATTTTATTCCCGATCGTCGTGAGCGCCTGCTCGATAACCTCGCAGCACTCGGTGAGCCTCAGGATGTCATGATCGACACACGTCTCTGGGGTCATGTGGTTATTGAGCCTGAGCTGTGCACTTCATGTCAGATGTGCGCAACATTTTGCCCGACAGGTGCCATCGCGAAGTTCAAGGAAGAGGACGGTACCTTTGGTATTGAGCATTTCCCTGGCGATTGCGTGAAGTGCCGCTGTTGCACCGACATCTGTCCCGAAAGCGCGCTCTCGCTTTCCGATGAGGTGTTCGCTGTCGATTTGCTCTCAGGTCTTGTCGAGCGTTACGAAATGAAGCCGATGAAGAATCCACCAAACAATCCGCACGCCATCTTGCATTCGATCAAGGATCTTATAGGTCTCGAGCAGATTTACGAGCGGTAAGAATTTGCTCAGCGCTAGCAACGGTCCCGAAAGGGGCCGTTTCGCATGCCTAGGGGAAATCGGACTACTGTTTGCGGCGTTGAGCCCCGATCATTTCGCTCTGCTCGATCAATTCTTGTTTGCTGTGTACGTTGAGTTTCTTGTAAATATATCGCTGAGCAGTCTTAGGTATTTCCTGCGAAGATCTCCATTTTGCTTCAAGCGAAGCCAGGCTACTGAAGACATGCTTCACGCTACGCCTAAGCGGAACCTTCAGTTACCAATACGCAAGTACCGCAGCCTTTCGACCGCGGTACTTGTGGAGGGTATAGGTTGGCGGTTGTCGCGCAACTACGGAACCGCGCGTTTCCTCGTAGCTACGAAACGCCCAGCGCGTGACGAACGGCTACCCAGCCCATGACAGCACCCGCACCAACGGTCATGCCGCCGTGGCAGTAGGCACCGCCAGAGACACCAGATGAACAGTTGCCGATGGCATATAAGCCTGCGATGGGTGTGCCATCGAGGCCAACAACCTGGGCATTCTCATTGGCCTTCAAACCACCGTTGGTGCCGCAGGTTCCAGGTACGTAGACCGCACCATAGAAGGGGCCTGTTGCAACAGGTGAGAGACAGGGGTTGGGAATGTCGGTGCGCGAGCCCGCGTACAGACCTGTTGTGTTGATGTCGATCTGCTTGGTGCCTCGTCCAAAGTAAGGATCGAGACCTTCTGCTGCTTTTGAGTTAAACACTTCCAGTTCAGCAGTCAGCCCAGCTACATCGATACCGAGTTTTTCGGCAAGCTCTTCGATGGTGTTTGCTTTTACAACGAATTCAGGAATTGGATCTTCCTTCGTCTTTTGTCCTGGGAGTGTGTATGCGGCTGTATAGGTTGAGTCGCAAATGAAGAAGGCCGGGATATTCGGGAATCCAGCGATTGATGAGCTGAACTGACCAAAGTCGCGGTTAAAGATAGCGTAGACTTGCGCCTCGTCACCGAACCTACGTCCTGCTTTATTGACAACGAGAGCGCCAGGCTTGCCGCGATACATAGCCCAGTCATTACCAACGAAATCGGTAGCAATCTCGTTAGCGTCAATCATTTCCTGCACATTTTTGCCAGCGGGCAAGAAGCACGGCACACCCCACGAGCTATCCATGAGAGAAACCGCGGCGCCGATAGTCATGCCCATGCGTTGCGCGTCTCCCGTGTTACCGGGGGCGGCGTTGGTAACGAAGAGTGGGTAGGGAAGGAATTCCTTGCGCATTTCGTCGTTGTGATCGAATCCGCCCGTGCCAAGGATGACGCCCTTTGTTGCATGGATGCGCATCTCATCTTTACCACCCTTGGATGCGACGACTCCTACAACGCGACCTTCTTCGTCGACGACCAATTCAGTTGCCGCTGTATCCATAAGCAATTCGGTCTTTTCGTTGTCCTTAACGGTTTGCTGTAGAAGTGTCCAAACACCTGCGGCACCTTGATTCTTGGTGCCGTCGATCTCAAGAACGCTGATGCTTCCGCGGCCATAGGGAAGGAACCCTTCGCAAGGCTCGTAGTAATCCTGGAACGCGGGGGAGGTGAAACCCCACTTCAGACCAAGCGTATCGCTTGTCCACTTCAAAAACTCGTTGCCATTCTTTGTGTAGGATTTCACGACGGCTTCGTCAGCACGACCATTGGACGCCGCTTTGTAGTAAGTAAGAACTTTTTCTTCGGAGTCCTCGATGCCAGCTTCTTTTGCGGCATCGCTCAAGGGAATGCCAAGACCCCCGCCTGATGTAGCGCTGGTTCCACCGAACATTGACGGTGATTTTTCAAGCACGATAACCGATTCGGCGCCAAAGTCGGCAGCTGCAATTGCAGCAAAAGCGGCAGTTCCCGTGCCAACAACAAGGATGTCGCATTCTTTGTCCCAAGAACCTTCAGAGGCTTGCGCGGCTTTTTCGTTCGATGGTTGCGAATAGCCAAAGAGCCCCAATGATGCGCCAGCAGCAACAACGACTGATCCCGTAAGAAATGTGCGACGACTGACAGTTTTTTGTGTACTCATAAGAATTCTCCCTCATTCTCGTGATTAACGTCCGTATTCGGATCGTCGCGCTTAGTATCGCGCGATTTTCACCGATAGGTAAAACCGTATTTTTCAGCATGGTATCCCTAAGAAAAAATACCCCTATCACGAAATGCGATCCTCCAATTATTAAGTGCGATAAAGCCAAATCAGATGCTTGATATGGTCAAATGGGGCGCTCAAAAGTAACCGCTTATGTTCATCGCTTGTGCGCATTTTTGATTCGGGTGATAATGGTCTGACGAAGGGGAGGGGATTCGCTTTGAAATTAGAAACATTTCATGAGTTCGTGACGTTGGTGAAATGCCAGAACTTCAGCCAAGCTGCAAAAGAGTTATTTCTTTCGCAGTCAGGCTTAAGTGCTCATATCAGCGGGCTCGAAAAAGAGCTCGGTTTCTTGTTGATTGACCGCAGTGACAGTAAGTTTGCGCTCACACCTGCCGGGACTGCTTTTCTTGAGTATGCGCAGACGATCTTGGGGACCTACGAGGAGGCGGTTGAGAAGGGGCGTGAAATTGCCTCCGATTGTCCTCCCGTGCGGTTTGCCAGCGTTGCTTTGAATTCACCCTACTATGCGACCCTTTCAAACGTTGAAGATATTCCTTTCGTTTATATTGATCTCGGTTTTGATATGCCGATATACAAAGCACTGGAAAAGCATTTGGTTGATGCGGGTATTAGTGCGGATTATTCAGGCACACCTGCAGTTTCGGAGCTTATGGAAAAAGAGAAGATTGTGTTTGAGTCGTTCGGGCTGGAAAAGGGTGCTATTTGTATGATGAAATCGCATCCCTTGGCTCAAAAAGAAGAACTTACGCGAGAAGATCTTCACGGCCTCGTGGCTACAATTAGTAGCGGCGCCCACTTTGATAGCTGGAAGCAGAAGGTGCTCGAAATGGTTGGTGAGGAGACCGGGATTAAGTTTCGGCTTACCGCGGCGGAGAGCATGGTAAACCGCTCGCGTGCTGATCTTGGCGACGCTATTCACATCTGTGGATATGACTCCATTGCGACATATTTTTCTCAGCGCGACGACATGGTTATCTTTGATTCTCTTGATGGCAAAAAGCTGCTGTATTCCGTAGGCGTTGCCTATCGAGAAGATGGTCCAACGGATAAAATTCAAAAGCTGATCGAAGTGTTTAAGGCATCGTTTAGTAATGAGTAAGCAAAATCACAACGAAAAACAACCGAGAGGCGATCTTGCTGAGCGCATTGCGTCCTTAATGCCGCTGCGCCGATTTGGTTGGTCGTTTCTTCTCGCTTGGGTCTTCTGTGTGTTTTACACCGAAGTGGTTAATGGCTACATTGGCGATACGAGTGCATGGCTTCCGGACAGCGGATTCATGGAACTCTTTTTCTTTACGGGATTCCCTGTGTTTATGTCGGTCATCATGCTCGTCATTATTGTCTGTTCAGAGAAGCATTTTGGATCGCCGACCGATCACCCTGCTCTTTTTTTGATTGTTCCTGCGGCTACAGCACTTTCGACTCCGTTGCTCTTTTGGCTAACGGGCAGCCCAGGAGTAACGTTTGCTATGTTCGTGGTTGGCTCAATTCTTACAGGTTTTGGGAGCGGTTTCATGTGGGTCATGTGGGGCGAGTTCTTCTCTAAGACTTCGCAAGGTGATGCCGAATTTCTTGCTCCCATTTCCGCAATTGTCGCAGCGTTGTTAGTCTTGTTAGTCTCAGCAATGGATGGGTGGGTGGCGCTTGCTTTTGTGACTACGTTGCCACTTCTATCAGGACTTTGTTTTTATCTATCGTGGAAAGACGTGCAGGATCACACAGCCACTGCTGAGCACCTCGATGCTTCGGGGCAGCAAGCCTTTAAGGATGCGCGAGATCGGGCGAAGGGGAGCCTTACGCACGTGCTCGGATCTATGGGTCGGGTTGGGTTTGGGATTTTGGTTGCGTGCCTTTTTGTCTGCTTGTTGGGGACTTTTTCTTCGGGTCTCGACAAACATTCTCTGCCTTTTCAGATAGTGCTGATCGGAAGCATTGTTTTCATGGTGGTGGTTTCATTTGCTTCAACGCTTGGGCCGCGGCGTATATCCATTTCGTTTCTCTACCGATGGATGTGTCCGGTGTTGGTGGTGGGGTTTGCGTCGTTGATCGTGTTTGATGCGAGCGTAGGCGGCTATATTGCGCTCATGATTTCGGTTGCTGCACGCTTTGCATTCTGTGTGATCACGCAGATGTATTTTGCTCGCTATGCGGCAACGGGCCAGGCCACCGCTGTCCAGTCTTATGGTTTGGGATGGATATTTGTGCATCTGGGCGATTTTCTCGGCGTCATGCTCTTTGTGGGTTTGTCGATCCCGCTGGGTGTAGGCACGCTTTCGGTTGATCAAGTAGCAGCGGTGTCAATCGCGGTTTTGGTGGTTGCGACCATGTTCGTTTTGAACGATCGTAAAAGCTTTGTGACTGAGCAGGGAAGGGCCAGTAGCGGAGCTGAGGGTGAGTCGTTGCTGCAGACAGAAGTCTCCGAAGAGGTGGCCACCGATGAATTTCTTGAGCGCATGCATACCTTAGCCGTACAGTTCGAGTTGACGCCACGCGAAACTGAGGTATTCGAGCTCCTTGCTCGCGGCAGGTCGATTCCCTATGTGCGCGATGCGCTTGTAATCTCGAAGGAGACGGCCGCTACTCATGCCAAGCACATCTACGCTAAGCTCGACGTCCATTCCCGCCAAGAGCTTATCGATCTCATGCATTAAGCTGCAGCCCTCAGGCGTCAGCAAAATCACGTCATAACGTGAAAACAGACCGCGCACAAACCGCGTCATCACACCAAAACCGGACGCCTTTCGACGTCCGGTTGAGGGTAGCTTGCGGCCGCGGGGAACGGCTTCTACGCTTTCGTTATTTCACATAATCCTTCCTTGAACGGGGGGAATCCACTGATTGGATCAAAGTCTCGACTGATGAGTTTGTTGACATTCGCCTTTGACCAGCCATGGAACATGTCAATGGTCCCAGGACGAACGATGTTGGTGACTTCGAGCTTAGCAACAATGCCCGTATCGTTGACTGGTGAGGTGATGCGCACCATGTCTCCGTGGGCGAGATTGCGGAAATCGGCATCGCCCTTCGAGAGACGCACGACAGGCTCAGGCATGAACTGATTGAGCCACGGAAGATGGCGCTCTTTCGAGTGCGTGTAAAACGGTACGCGTGAGCCTGAGTTCATGATGAGCGAATACTTTTCGGCTACATCAGGCGTGCTCACCGGGCTGTAAACGGGCTCATTATAAACAGGTAGTGCATCAAAGCTATGCTCGCGCAGAATCTCTGAAGTGAATTCCACCTTGCCTGTAGGTGATGAGAATCCAGGTTGTCCGTCTTCGCGCAACAAGCCAAGTTCGTACTTCTTGCTTTTAGGCTCGCCTACCATCGGGATCTCGACGGGATTGGGGTGCGCTGCGCGCAGATCCTCAAGGGTGGGGGGATTTTCGATGTCGATGGTTGCAAGAATTTCTCGCAAGCAATTCTCGTCTGATTCAGGCCCGCCATACCAGAAGACATCGCCATAACCAAGTGCGGTTCCAATGTCGCAGCAAATGCGGTAGTCGCTGCGTGCTTCACCAGCAGGAGCTACGATGGGTTCGCGCAAGAAGACCTTGCGTCCGAAGATGGTCAAGGGTGCTGCGCGCTCGAAGCTCATAGCTACAGGAAGTAGCATGTCGACATAATCGTGTGTCCAATCATTGTTGTAGAAGTCGCCTGCCACAACAAATTCCATGTCTTTGAACGCTTGCTGGTATTCCTGGGACTGGGGCCACATCATGGCGTTGCCACCGAGCATGAGGCATGCCTTAATGTCGCCGTCTTTGACGTATTCGGGGATCATGTTGAGCTGGAGGCTACCCTGCTGATCAGTGTCTGCCCAAACGGGGAAGTACTTGCGGTCAACGCGCAGATGGTCAAGTTTAGGCAGGAGTTCTTTCGAACGAGCAAACTCAAAGGTGCCCCACCATTCGTCAAAGTTGATCGGTTCGTTTTCTATTGAAAGGCCGCCAGGAACATCGACGCTGCCCGTGAGAGGAATAAGTAGCATGATGGCGCGGTAGTTGTTGATACCGTTGGTGTGGTGCGGGAATGCTGCAGCACTCTTGCACACAATCGGTGAGCCTTCTTCGGCCAAGATCTTGCATGCTGCCTCGATCGGGGCTGCATCGATGGCACAAATTTCTGCGACTTTTTCGATAGTAAACTCGCTTGCGTACTGCTTGTACTCATCGAAACCATGAGCCCAGTTTTCAATAAAATCTTTGTCGTAGGCATCATGCTCAATGAGGTAGTTCGCAAAGCACAGAGCAAGCGCGCCATCGGTTCCTGGGCGGATTTGCAGGTGCACGTCAGCGAAGTTTTGAACAGTTGGTGTGACGCGCGGGTCGACAACAATATACTTTACCGTACCGCTTTCTTTGCCCTTCTTGAGGCCGTTGTAGCTAAATGGTGCTGCCCAGCTGGGGTTATGTCCCCAGATTATGCAGACCTTGGTCTTTTCGGGAGTAGGGCC
>JAVWLC010000051.1:0-10568 GCA_036638175.1 Raoultibacter sp.
CAACAGCCACAAGGCTACAAAGCTTTTGTTCCAGCAAAGTTTCCCCCGTCGGATAATTTTTTGATTCCGAGTAGTCTTATGGCAAAACATACTGAAGCGATTCGTCTGTTAGGCAAACTTGACGGTGTAACACAGTTGCTTCCCGATCGGGATATGTTTCTCCTCATGTTCATTAAAAAAGATGCTGCGAGTTCGAGCCAGATTGAGGGCACTCAAGCAACAATCGCTGATGCTATCGAGGCGGGGAATAGGGAGCCCCGCGGCAGTCTTCCCCAAGACGTTGATGATATCATCCATTATATTTCGGCGCTTGATTACGGTTTGAAACGCGCCGAAGAGTTCCCGTTTTCTTTACGCTTCATTCGTGAGCTTCATAAGACGCTAATGCGCGACGCAAGAGCGACACAGTTTTGTTATCCAGGTGAGTTTCGAAAAACCCAAAACTGGATCGGGGGAACTCGGCCCAGCAATGCACTCTTTGTTCCGCCGCCCGTCGACGAAATGATGCAGGCGCTTAGTGATTTGGAGCGCTTTGTATACGACAATGAGCAATACCCAATTTTGATAAAAGCAGGCTTGTTGCATGCCCAGTTTGAAACGATCCATCCGTTCACTGATGGAAATGGAAGAACGGGACGGATGCTCATAACTATGTTCCTTTGGGCGCAAAAGCTTCTTGAGTTGCCCGTTTTGTACCTATCGTCGTATTTTAGACAACATCAGGATTTTTACTACGAACGACTTAACGGCTATCATCGTGGGCAAGTTTTCGAATGGCTAGACTTTTTCTTAGAAGGCATTATTTTGACTGCAGAGTCTTCCATTGAGACCTGTATAAAAATTACCGAACTTCGTGAACGAGACATGCGCAAAGTACAGTCTTTGGGAAAAACTTCGGCAGAAAGTACTATGAAGATACTGACCAATCTATTCTCAATGCCCATAGCGGGTATCGCAGACATAATGGAATGGACAGGATTCACGGCACCTGGGGGCTATAAAGCCATCGAGCGTCTAGTTGAAATGGATATACTCAAGCCTATGGCTCACCAAACAAGTACTTACGCAAAAAAATGGGTATACAAGGACTACTTGGATTTGTTTACTGGCGAATCCGAGGCAGATCAACGTATATAGCAGCGAGATGCCGTCATCGATGGGGTGCTTGAGTCTGGAAGGAGAGACAAAAACGGGGCTTTTGTTCCAGCCCCGTGTCTGGTTTATTGGATGAAATTCGCTCTTACGTGCGCTGTCAAAAGACGTGGGATAGGTTATGGGTTGCATCTGCTGCAGGGAGTAAATCCTCGGCTGATCGCATCAGACAGCGAGATGGGTATCTGGCTTTTTGACAAATACTGACATCCATCTGAATGGTATTTCTCACCAGATTTAGTGATATACACGGTGTAGTTGTTCGTGTCGGGCTCGGGACTTGGGGCTGCCGCAGCAGCAGCTGCCGCCGCTTCGGCTTCGGCAGCTGCTGCTTCGGCTTTTTTAAGCTCAGCTGCTTCCTTCGCAGCTTTGATTTTCTTCATTGCTTCGGTATCTTTTGAAAGAGCAACAGTAACCGTATGGCTTGTTTTCCCGTCAAAAACGTAGGTTACAGGTTCGGATTTATAAATTGTCGTTTCGTTGGAGAGGGAATCGACATCAACGGAGAACTTGTAGGATCCTGCATCGCATTTTAAGGTGTATGTGAGACCAGGTTTTGCATCATAGTATTCGATATCTTCTTTGCTGGAACTGTCTGTGCGAGTGATAAGCACAGTAACTTTTTCTTTGTCGGAATCCCATTCCTTTTGTGAGACAGTAAAAGAGAGTTCAGCGGCTTCTTCTTCGACGGCCGCAATCTTCTGAGATGCGGTGGAATCAGTTGTGGAGGAAGGACTTGCGGGGCTTTCGGTGGGAGCAATTCCCCCAAGTCCAATCGAAATGCCAGCGATGATCGATATGCAAGCTAGTACGAGCGACGTTTTTGGAGCTTTCGTTGGCTTGTTGTTCTTCCGTATGACGTAAAAGAGAGCAAGTGAAGCTGCGCCACATAAGATGCCAGGGACTATGAGGACTTTTGATCCGCACAACACAAGGGCGACGATGGCAAGTATGAGAGGGAGTAGAGATGAAGGTGCCTTCTTTGCTTTGTAATTTTCTTTAAGAGGAACAAAGGCGAATGCGGATCCTGGCGTAGCAGAAGGTGCCTCGCTTTCTCTTATGTTGTCCGTAGGACTCTTCACTTCGTAGTTTGCAGCTTCGCCAGCAGTAAAAGTGGAAGGGACCTGATAAAGGTTCGCTGTACGTTCTTCTTCGTTTAAAGGCAAAACGGACGACACATTGTCCGTTTGCGTCGATTCACCCGCATCGTGTTGAGTATCGATCGGTTCTGTTTCTAACGCGGAAGCCGCAGGTACTGTTTTCTCAATTTCCTGAAGACGGACCTTGCCTTGGTCGGTTAATTTCATCTTGTCGCGATGTGGCACTTCTATAAGCTCCGCACTATAGAGTGCTAAACGAGCCTTAGTAAATCGATTTGAGAACAACGTTGTACTACTGCCTTCAATGCGATAGCGCTTCTCGGGGGTTGATAGTCCAAGCAGGGAGGCTGTTTCGTTTTCGGCAGACTTAAAAGATCGTTGTCTGCCACTTTCTAGTACTTTAAGGAGGGCGTCTTCGATAGTTGCAATATCGGGGATATTGCTCTTGGAGACCGGTTGATTACTCATTGACTAATCCCTTCACTGAGTCGAATGTAAGCGTGCTACCATTCGATTTGACGATAATTGTTCCATCCAAATCGGTTCGCATGCTCTCGATTCCATGGCTTGCTAGATCCTCGAGAACGGTATTTGATGGATGGCCGTAACTGTTCGGCCCGACAGAAATAATGGCGTAAGCAGGGTTGACGGCATCCAGAAACAACGGAGTCGTTGATGTTGCTGAGCCATGGTGCCCAATCTTGAGAACATCAGCGCTCAGTGAAGCGTTGTCAGCGACGAGGGCATATTCGGAAGGAGACTCGGCGTCACCCGTGAATAAAAAGGAAGTAGAACCGAAATCTATTCGCACAATTAATGAAGCGTTGTTGGTTCCCGAAAACTCTTGCGTGGGACTAACAAACGTGACCGTTGTTTTACCGAGCTTAAATGAGTCGTGCAATGAGGGTACTGTCATTTGTTTTCCCTGTTTATCGAGTGTTCTTAACAGAGTCGAAAAGGTATTTGTATCTGACTCAATCGTGGGTGAGAAGCAGGTGCCACATGCGGCAAAGCTCAAGGCTCCAGAGATGCCCCCACAATGATCAGCGTCAGGATGCGTGACGATGACATAGTCGAGCCGCTTAATGTTGAGTCGTTCAAGAATTGAATAAATCTTCGAGGATGAACTTGAGTCACCGCCATCTAGTAAAAGGTTCTGCCCCTCGCAGCTTATAAGCGTGCAGTCACCTTGTCCGACATCAAGATATCTGACAACAAGAGTGCTTGGATTGTTCGGGAGATCTTCGCTTGCGGAGCTGAGGGCTTCTTCCACGAGAGGAGCTGCGTACTTTTCGCTTCCGTTCGGATCAACCTTTATTGCAGGAATGCCCGAAGACCTTGCCGCCTCAATCGCTTGTTGCTGGGTTACGGTTGCGTTGGACCCTGCGTTTTTGCCAAGAGGGTTACTTGTTTGTCCAATAACAACGAATGTAATAATAAGGATTAGAGCGATAATAGCGAGCAGAGACCGCACGTTGCTTGTCTTACCCTCTGCTCCCCGTATTGTCTTTGTCATCGTTCGACTTTCAGTACTGTGAATATTACCTGTATATCCCCTGATGAAATCATTGTAGCAAACATTTCGTTTTTATCGTTAATCGTTTAATCTCCGGAACATCGAGCAGTCCACCTGGGTTCACACGCAGCTTTGCCGAAGAGATTGTTCGCCTGCGCGCTGCGTATCAAGGCTGATAGCGGTACAATGCTCGCATGACTGAAACAGCTTCCATACTCATAATCGAAGACGATGCCGACATCAATGATGTGGTAGCCACCTTCCTCGGCAAGCGTGGCTTCACTTGCACGCAAGCCTATTCGGGCTCCGAGGCGCGGCTCTTGTTGCAGACGGCAGCTCAGACGCAGGCGGCCTTTCCCTTCGATCTCGTCCTCACCGATCTCATGTTGCCAGGTGCCACGGGCGAAGAGATTGTCCAGCTCGTACGCGTTCATAATGATGTCCCCATCATCGTGATTTCTGCGCGAACGACGGCAGCAGACAAGGTTGAGCTTTTGGGGCTCGGTGCCGACGACTATCTTGTTAAGCCTTTCGATCTCGAAGAGATGCTTGCGCGCATTTCCGTGCAGTTACGTCATCGCGAAAAGTCCAGCAGCGCGCTTTCGCCCCGTGAAACCCCAAAGCTCATCTTCAAGCAGTGGGAGATTGATCCAGAAGCTCGTGCTCTTGAGGCGGGTGGCACGCACATTAAGCTGACGCGCCTTGAGTACAATATTGTCGAAACACTGGTGCGCAGGCCCAAGAAGGTTTTTACGAAGCAAGAACTCTATGAAGCCGCATGGAATGAAGATTGCTTCATCGAGGAAAAAGCAATCAACGTGCACATGAGCAACATCCGCAGCAAGCTCAAAGACTCGAAAACCGATGGCTACATCGAAACAGTCTGGGGTATTGGATTCAAGCTTGCGGAATAGCTTGCGAGGCGCAGTTGCGTGGCGTGCGCAGCATTTCTTTAACCTTTCTTAACGGTTTCAACGCGGTTGCTGAATATCTCTTCCGTAGTGTGGGTTGAAGAGAAATTCGTCGACAAGAAAGAAAGGAGCACAGAGTGAATGTAATCGAAACATGCGGATTGCAGAAGGCCTACGGGTCAAAGCTTGCCGTTGATCATTTTGATATGCAGGTGCAGCAGGGCGATATCTACGGATTCGTCGGACGCAACGGTGCCGGTAAATCAACCGTTATGAAAATGCTTGCAGGTCTCGCGAAGCCGACAGGGGGAGACTTCAAGCTGTTCGGCAGCACCAATGGAGGTGCTGATGCCGCGAAGCGCGTGGGAGTTCTCATCGAATCACCTGGACTGTATGCGGGCATGAATGCCTACGACAATATGATGCTGAAGGCACTCGTTCTTGGTGTTGTTGATCCCAAGCAAAAAGTTGAGAGTCTTCTCTCCTTTGTTGGTTTGGGCGGCGTTGGCAAGAAGAAGACCAAGCACTACTCCATGGGTATGAAGCAGCGTCTTGGTCTTGCTCTTGCGCTTTTGGGTGATCCCGATCTTTTGCTGCTTGATGAACCGCTCAACGGCCTCGACCCCGAAGGAGCGCGCGAAATTCGCCAGCTTATCGTGACGCTTAACCAAGAACGCGGCATCACGGTCATGATCAGTTCCCATGTTCTTGAGCAGCTGGGTAAAATGGCTACGCGCTATGGCGTGATTCGCGAAGGCCATATGGTTCGTGAACTTACCGCGGCTGAAGTTGAAGCTGAATGCAGTGATTATTTGCAGCTTGTTACCGCTGATCCCAGCCGCGCGCTCGTAGTGCTCCAAGAGCGCTTCCCCGCATTGCAGCTCAAAGTAATGCCCGATGGTTCGATCCAGATCTCTGGTGGAATCGATTCCGCGAGTATTGGTGCTGTGCTGAACGAAGCGGGAATTGCGATCCAGGCGCTCTATGCCCACCGTCGTGATCTCGAAGAGTTCTTTGTCGGATTGATGGGGGTTGAGTACCATGGTTAATATGTTGCGAATGGATTTCTATCGATTGATGCGGAGTAAGTCGTTCTGGATCATCCTTGGGTGCTGTGTGGTGCTTGCAATTATTTCAGTAGCTTCAACAAGCTACTTACTCTCATCTGACTTTTTTGAATCAATGCAAGCAGCACTAGCGTCTTCTTCAAGCACAGGGATGCAATTTGGTGTTTCGGTTGGCCCAAGTGGAAGCTCAAACATGAGCGCAGAAGAGATGGCGCAATCAATTGCCCAGGCCGAGGCCATGATAACAACAATGTCGCAGGCTGGTTTTGCTGGTAATGTGATGCTCAATGGCGGCGGGCTTGCAACTTTGTTCGTGGTCTTTATTGCTATCTTTTATGCGGGCGAGTTTGAAACGGGCTATAGCAAGAATATTTTTACCGCTCAGCCAAACCGCTTCATTTTCTTTGCAGCGCGTTTTGTTGAGATTATCGTGCTCGCACTTGTGTTCACGGTGGTCAGCCTTGGATCGACATTGCTTTGCGTCATGGTTTCGGGGCTTGGTCTTGCAGCAACGCCGATTGTGGATCTCTTCGCTTGGTTTGGTCTTGTTACGCTGGGGCTTGCAGCGTTTGGCATGGCCACGGTACTTGTTGTGTGGCTGACGCGTAAGATGGCTGCCGGTATTGTGGTGGGCATTTTGTTGAGCGCGGGTGTTGTGGGCATGCTTCTTCAGGGCATCTTGTCGTTGATCCCCAGCATACCTGGTTTGATTAACTACACGCTCTATAGCTGCATGAAAGCACTTTCTACGGGCACAGACGTATTGCATGCTACCGTAGGTATTGGCGCTGCTCATATTGCTATTACGGCTCTGTGTTTCTTGGTACTCTATGCTGCACTCAGCTTTGTTGTGATCAAGAAGAAGGATATCTAAGCTATGGTTGTTGCGATCGTCATACTGGTTTTAGTTGTTATCGTGTTGGCGATCCAGCTCATTCGCTCCGAAAAGGAACTGCGCTCAATTGCGCAGTTCCTTGCACGTCGGGAGGCCACCAGTAATGCCCGCGTCACTATCTCGGTTCGTACCCGCGGTTTTCAAGAGCTTGGCAAAGCCATAAATCATCAGCTCGAAGCGCATCAAAGCGAGCGCATTGCCATCGATGATCAAACGCAAAAGGTCCAAAAGGGGCTCACCTATCTCTCGCATGATATTAGAACTCCGCTTGCAGGCGCGAAAGGCTACGCGCAGCTGCTTGAGGGCGAAGCGAATTCCGCAGAACAGGACCGCTATCTTGAAGCGGTTGGCCGCAGGCTCGATGATGCGTCCAGCCTGCTTGATCAGCTGTTCACCTATGCTCAGGTGCAAGACCCCGATTTCCATATTGAGCGTGACCAGGTTGATGCCAATGCAGTGCTCACCAATTCGCTTGTGTTTTACTATACGCAGTTTCGCGAAAAGGGCTGGGAACCTGTTGTCGATCTTGAAGACGAAGAGCTCGCGCTGTTCTCCGATGCTGATGCTCTTGGTCGCATATTCAGGAACCTTGCAGGCAACGCACTGCGCTACGGCATCGATGCTCCCTTGATCGAACAGCGCGGCGCAATCATCACGTTTTCCAATCGGG
The DNA here is from genome assembly GCA_036638175.1 of Raoultibacter sp. Taxonomy (GTDB): domain Bacteria; phylum Actinomycetota; class Coriobacteriia; order Coriobacteriales; family Eggerthellaceae; genus Raoultibacter. The sequence goes on from JAVWLC010000051.1 coordinate 7,312, forward strand.
TGGCAGACCCTGATTCGCTTGATGCCACACAGCTGTTCGAGCGCTTTTACCGCGGCGATACTTCGCGTACCGACGGCGGGAGTGGCCTTGGACTTGCTATTGTCGCGCAGCTCTCCCGAATGCTCGCTATCGATGTCAATGCCACGCTCGTTGAAGATCGTCTTATGATCTCCCTGACGCTTCCGGTGGATCAGCGTGCGTAGAAGCGTGTAGGTTTCAGTACCGAAACGCTGGCAGCAACATCCATCAGTCTGCGCTTTTGAGACGTATAATCTTCGGATACCTATCGGCGTTGTGTGGCCCAGAGTCGAATCTGCAGAAGCACGCAGCTCAGCGCCATCGTAACCAAAGGCGGAAGCAGGCACCCATGGCGAAGCATAATTCGGACAGCCCCAAAACCAAGAAACCGCGACACATTGCGCGCTGGATAACACTTGTCCTGTGTGCTTTTGTGGTAATAACAGCCATTGGTTTTACCGTCTATGTAAACGATTACTATCATGCAGTACCGGGCAATGAGGTCTATTTGGAGCAAGCTGCCGATCCTGCAGTTTCGCAGACAGATGGTCGCATCACCTTTGGAGATCCCAGCGCCGAGGCGGGATTCATCCTCTATCCGGGGGCAAAAGTCGACTATGCGGCGTACGCACCCATGCTCTCTGAGCTGGCGAGCGATGGCGTGTTTTGTGTTGTTGTTCAGGTTCCGTTCAACATTGCATTTTTCGATGCGGGAGCAGCGCAGGGTGTGATGGACGCGTATCCCAGCATTGGCTCTTGGTATGTTGGCGGCCATTCGCTCGGTGGTGTTGTTGCTTCGGGTTGGGCAGCAAGCCACGCCAATGAGGTGGCAGGCCTGGTGTTTCTTGCATCATATCCCACTGACGATCTGTCCCAGCAGGGCATGCGCGTGCTTTCGCTGTACGGTAGTGAGGACAAAGTGCTCAATCGCGAATCGTATGACCAAGCGATTCCGCGTCTTCCTGAAGGCTATACCGAAGTGGTTATCGAAGGGGGCAATCATGCCCAGTTTGGTAACTACGGTGTCCAAGCAGGCGATGGCGAAGCGACCATTTCACCTCAAGAACAATGGGATAAAACGGCCTCGGCAATCGCCGACTTCATCCACGCAGGCTAGCGGGAGCAGATAGTTACAAGCGGGAAGTGGGCTTCTGCCGATGATCTTCGCACTTAATGAAGCTTGCATCTTGCGCGATGGCGAAGCGATTCTTTCCGTGGCTTTTCGCTTCATACAGCGCATCATCGGCTTGCATGTATAAGCTTGCGTAATCGTCGATTGGTCCGCGGAACAGCACAACGCCGATGCTGATTGTTGCTGTGCATTCATTTCCATCTGGTCCCATGAAAACAATGCCGTTTTCGATAATGGACTGACAGCGCGCTTCGATGCTACTCCTGCTGAGGCTGCCACTGCTGAACGCCGAGAATTCGTCGCCCCCAAATCGGCTGATTAGATCGCCTGGGCGGAAGGACGCTTCGAGCGCTTTTGCGACGGCCTTCAAAGCTTTGTCACCAATGTAATGGCCATAGGTGTCGTTCACGTTTTTGAAGTCGTCGATATCAATGATAAACAATGCACCAACTTTAGTATCTTTGATCGCTTCTGTGGCTTTGCTATGAAACGCCTCACGATTGAGAAGACCTGTGAGTCCATCATGTAAAGCGCGATCCGAAAGGTCAATTTTCTCTTCCATCTCGTCGCTGATATCAGCAATTTTGCCAACAATGCCGATGGTTTTTCCTGTCTCATCAGCAATGAGGCGCGTGGTGACCCGCTGCCATACTTCGTCGCCTTCTGGAGTTTGGAAAGCAACGGACACAACGGGTTCTTGTGGGTTCGTAATTGCATCAAGCAGCTCAGGGGAGATGAGTTCATGGCCTCCCATCTTCGCATGCTTATAGAGAAGATAAGGTGTATCTCCTTTTTTCGCTTCAGTGTCGTCTGTATCCTGCGATTTGTTGGGAACCGAAAGAAGCAGTGTGTCAGTTTTGATGTCGTACTCAAAGAACTGCTCGTTTGAAATATGGTACAGCTCACGGTGCCGGATGTTCTCTTCGCGGCTGACGCGAGCGGCCTTCATGCGTGCACGCAAGTACAAAATGAGCAGCGCGATAACTATGAGCAAAATAGAAATGCTGGCGAAAGAGAATTCTGCAAGATGAGCTCGAATGAACACGTCAATTCGTTCATTGTTATCGGGGAATGAATTGTTGTAGATCATCGAGTTCTTTGTTGTTTCAGGAATGCTCTGGATTGACTTATTGATGATCAGTAACAATGCTGGGTCAATGGGTGCAAGGAGTCCAAAAGAAGTATCGCTTGTTGAAGAGGGCATGGGAACCGTTAGTAGGTTTTCATAACTTCCCAGGCTAATGTAATAGGGTGCTACATAGGTATTGAGCAGGGTGTAGTCGGCTGTTCCGCTACTTACTGCTTGGAGGCATTCGTCTGCGGTTGCATAGATGACAGCATTGCTATCATAGGTGCCTGATTGTGCTAATTGTTGAGTGAGTGCGAGCTTTTTCCCCTCAAGGTTGTTGGGGTCAACGGATCTATTAAATACCGTAGTCATGTTCGTTGTGATATAGGGCAGTGAAACAGACACAAGGCTTCCGTCACCTGTTTCCGAAAGACCAAAGGTGTAATCAAGTCCTGCAATAATATCGATGTCGTTTTTCTGAGCTTCTTCAACAATATTGTCACTGTGATCAAGCTGAACAATTTCAAACGTAAGACCACAATAGGAAGAAATGTAGTCGAGGACCTCTTTGCTGACACCGCTGAGCTCACCAGTTTTTGCATTGAATACCTGAATGGGAGCGTTGTCTGATGTGACCCCGACGCGCAGGGTTGGAAATGAAGAAGCAAAAGTTTTCTCGGCATCGGTCAGCGAGTAGTCAACATCGCTAGCGGTGAAGTACTTGTCGGCAAGTGTTGCTTGTAAAGTGGGATTGCCCGCAGTAAGTTGTTCAATTGCTTGGTTGAGATCATCAACAAGCGCGGTCTCTCCTTTTGGAGCCGCGAAGAAAAATGGTCGTGCAGCAAAATTTGCAACGGCATGAAATGAATCTTGATGGTTGATATCGACTTCAAGAAAAACATCCGCTTCACCATCAAGGACGGCTTGTTCGGGATTATCGCTCATGACTAGAACAGGAGTAATACCGCTTTGTTCGCAAAACTCTTCGAGCTCGGCTTTGCGTTTTGAGGCCGTAGGAGGAAGAGCAATACGAACGCT
>JAVWLC010000052.1:0-5668 GCA_036638175.1 Raoultibacter sp.
GTGTATGGCTCGCTCATCCAAGCGGTGCGGCCTTGGGGCGATCCATCAAGGACAGTCTTCACTCCACCGATACGGATATGACCCGTATATTCGCAGGAGTCGAATTCTGCATACGAGCTTAGCATTCCAGAAACGTCATACGATGACATGGGGTAGAGCACCACGTCGATAACGAAGCGTCCCTCTTTGGCAAGATAGGCAAAAGCTTCGCACATCTTGGGATCGGTGTCTCCTTCTTGTCAGGTAGTGACTCCGCGAGAGCTGTATTCTCTCTGCATGTCCTCAAGGAGGCTATCATATGTGGCATTGAGCCGAGCGGTTGCGGCGCCGTAGACGGGAAGCATGGCTGCGGTTTCTTCAATATATCCGTCGGGTTCGCGGGTGTCCCCAACACGCGCATACCGTGCTCCTTCGGGATCGATGGAGTCTTCATCAATCCCTACAACGGCCAGCATTGGTGTATTTGCGGCCATCATATGAACCGAAGCATGCATGAGCGCAATCGGAATTTCTGAAGAGACCTTATCGAGATCGAACTTGGTGGGATGGCGCTGTTCAGCAAGATTATTATGATCGTAATTCATTCCGAACAAAACGCCATCGGCATCGGTAGGATGTTCGGCAAGAAAAGCGCGTAAGGTATCAAGGATATCGTCAATGCTCTCACAGAGTGATAGGTCGGCGGTTGCGAGAAGCGTATTAATAAGTCCGAAGTGGCCATGGGGATCAATAAAGCCCGGCATGATCGCTTTACCTTCGAGGTCAATTTCTTCGCACCCAGCAGCTTGCGCGCGCGCTTCTTCGAGCGAACCTGTGAAAGCGATCGTACCATCGTCGGCCACAAGCAAGGCTTCAAACGTGTCGTCTTCGGTGGTCATGGGGACGAAATCGCCATTGAAATAGAGAGTCTTCACTCTGTCCTCCTTTGTATTTGATAGCACATGGGTTCAGGGAGAGGAAAACGTATTCCTCTTGAACGAATGCGCTTCTGGCGGGACGTATGAGTACTCGTCGAATGCCAGAAGCGCACAGGTATGGATGGTTATTCTTTTTTGAATATTGTGATCCAGCGGGTGCTCAGCAAACAGATGAGCAGGACAACTGCTGTGGCATACAGAGCCATTCGAGTGGAAGAAACGCGAACTTCGGCATTGATAGCAATAAGTTCGGCCTTTTCTTCGCTGGTCATCGAAACGTCAGCGATAGATGCTTCGAAGTTTTTGTCGCTAGTGAGAGAGAAGGTACGCTCGGCGATGCTTTCTTTTACTTGGGGCGTAAGGACGGTGCTTTCGGCAGCACTGCTGGCAACTCCGCCTGAGATGCTGAACAAAAGCGCGGTTCCTAAGACGGCGATAGCGACTGCTTGGCCTACGTTGCGAGCGGTTGCTTGAACGCCGCCTGATTGCGCAGCATCGCGGTCATTGACTGCTAGAGCAACCACGTTACTTGCTTGAGCACTCATCAGACCAGATGCTGCACCAGCCAAGGCTGCTCCAATCCAAATAAGGAAGTTTACACCTTCAACGGTAAAGGACAGAGCAATTACAACCGTTGCAATGGCGGCGAGAATATATCCGAGTTGCACAACTCGACGAGGGCTTACATTGGGGAACAATTTAGGCTGACCCAGGGCGAAGATAAACATGGGGATGCCGTAGGCAATCATCATGATGCCCGACAGCAAAGCACTCCAACCAGCAACAAGCTGAGCGTAGGGCAGGCAAAGCATTACCATTGCGCCATTGAAAATAAAGATAGCAGCGCATGTTACCAAGCCGGCCAGTACTTGCGGCGTTTGGTAAAACGAGCGCGGAATCAGCGCGCATCCATTTTTATCTTCAACGGTTTTTTCGACTTTGAACAGAATGACCAGCACAATGAGCCCTAGAACTGCAAGGATTGGTGCGGGAGAGATCCCCATGATGCTGAACGGTGCAGCAGCGGATGCCGTAGTGAGACCCCAAACCGAGATGCGAGAAACTCCAAAGAGGAACATAAATAAACCGATTACAGCGAGGATAGTGCCTTTAGTATCAAACTTGAGCTTTGAGCCAACCTGATCGGTTTTAGGAATGGTGAACGAGGTGGCAAAAACAACCAAGAAGTATGCGCCGAGAACACCAAACGTCATGCGGAAGCCAGCAGTATCCATAAGAGCACCCAAAACCAAAGGCATGACATTGGCGATGCCCATAGCAGCACCAATGCATCCAAATGCGAGAGCGCGGTTTTTGCCACTCTTATAGATGGTCGGAACGAGCCCGAGCAGCGAAGGTACTAGCAAGCTGCCTCCGAGGCCTGTCAGAACTCGACCACCCCAAATAAATACAGCAATGTTGGGAGAAAAAGCAGCAATTATCTCACCAGCAGCAGCTAGAATTAAACCAATACGAAGGTTCTTTTCCCAACCGATGATGGTGCCCAGCATGCCGCCAACCACCATGACTGCACCTGCAATCAGTGGATAAATCATGTTGGCAAGCTGAATATCGCCCATCGTAGCACCCAGCTGGGTAGTCAGTTGAGATGCGGCGATGCTCATAGCTCCGTTTTCACCAACAGTACCTATCTGTGCCAGCATCAGGACTAATACGGGGATCAAATAGAACTTTTCAGCACCAACGGCTGCTTGTTTTTGCTGAGCAGCTACAACTTGCCCCGGTATAGCAGAAGCGGTTTCTTTCATGTCTCCTCCTTAAATCAATGTGAGCCATTCGGAGGCGGGAGTACCGCCTCCGACGTAATCGATTTTGATACGGCTACACTGCGGTTAGTTAATCTTGCTCTAATATGGCAACAGGGCGGCACCATGCGCCAGATCCGCCCTTGATGGGCATTGGCTGGCACGCGATCTTGAAGCCAAAAGGAGGAAGCTGGTCGAGATTAGCCAACTTTTCGATATTGCAGTACTTGCGATGAACCCCTGCGCGGTGGGCTTGCCATACTCCGTCGATCTTTCCTGTTTCCTTAAACTCAACGACTTGTGTGCTAAATGAAGTATCCTGGCCTAGTGAATCGGTGCCAATGGCATGAACGCCACGGTCGGTAAGATACTCAACAACGCCGCCGGTAATGCCTGGCCAGCCTGCCCAATACTTTGCTGTTCCGTGATCTTTGTCCTTGTCGAAACGCAAGCATACAATGTCGCCTGGCTTGATCTCATACCCAATTTTATCGAGAGCAGCTTCGATATCGGATACGTCGGCGCGTTCGCCGTCATGGATATGGGTAAGGTCGATCACGACGCCATCGCCAAAGAACCACTCGAGAGGAAGCTCATCAACAGAAGGAGCTTTTTCTTCGCCATCAGAGGTGGTTGGATAGAAGTGCCAAGGAGCATCCACGTGGGTACCTGCATGGCCAACCAATTCAAGTGTTTCCCATGCGCAACCTAATTTCCAATGAGCATTGGGGCCTACAGCAAGCTGATCGAATTCTTCCTGAGAAAGACCCAAGAGCGCAGGTCCCTCATAGGCATGTTCCTCGTGAGTTTCGTATTTAATGACAGGCTGAAGATTGCTTGTTGCAAAACCCTTCTCTTCTTCGTTCGCGTTTTGAAGAGGAAGAGCCAGATCGATGTACGTAGTTTTTCCCATGTTCTTTCCTTTCGATGACTTAATAAACGAATGGTGCAATAAAGTGGTTTATTTTGGTGCTCAATGTCGACACCGTGATTCTATCGACCAGTGCACGCGTCTTAGGCGCAAGATTTACACGTGTTGTTGTAATGAGACAGCATTCTTCCGTAATTCCAGATGAGAGGCGTGGGATCTGATGCTATGTAACGTCGTATTTTGAAATGGAAAAGAGAGATGCGGTAAAAATGCTTTAGTTAAGGAAATAACCGAGCACTGTTAGAAGTAGAATGCCCTTTATATTAAAAGCTGTAGTTTTACTGAAAGCATTGATGGTGGCAGAAATCATGACGCGGCCTCTATGAGGTGCTTTTCTTTGGGCTAAATCCAAAAACGTGGATGAGCCAGATGCTTTTCATTAGAGGAGAAGCTATGGGGAAAACAACGAATAAAACCGTGTCATATGTTCCTCTTGCCCTGTTAATTCTTGCCCAGTTTGGCATATCGAGCGACACCACAACGGTGGCCTTGGCAGCCAATTCGGTGGTGAATCAGCTGGGCGGCGGCATGGTTGACATTCAGCTGGCCAACATGGTGTTTGGCCTGATTTCGGGCATATTTATGATTTCGGGAGGCATGACTGGCCTCATTATTGGGTGGAGCAACAATTTCCGTCTGGGTGTTTTGCTGGCGTTGATGGGTGAATTGGCCATGTCTTTTGCGCCCAATACGGCTGTGTTTATCTTTGTTGGCCGTGTACTTGTAGGCTTGGGTGCCAGTTTCCTGATACCCTCAGTTCTTGGTATCGTGCCTGCGCTCTATGAGAAATCGAAGCGCGTGTTTGCTTATGGATGTGTGACGGCTGGGACGGGTGCAGCTGCTCTCATGCCTGTACCGTTTGGAATCATGCTTGATACGGTAGGCTTTCGCGTTACCTTTGCTGTAATGGCTGGACTATTTCTCGTGCTGCTTGTTTTTTCGATTCGACTTCCAAAAATCGAACGACAAACGGTTTCTCGACGCTTTGATGTGCCTGGCTTTGTAGCGTGCTCAATCGGCTTTTTCTTTTTGTTGGTTAGTATTACATGCATTTCTACCTGCGGAATTGTGGTGCCGCTGCCCACCGCTCCTTTCACCTTGTTTGGTATCGCGCCCACACTACCAATGGCTACTTTTGGCATACTGTCGCTTGTCGTTTTTTCAAGAATCGAGAAGTCTCGAGAGGCGAAAGGGTTGTCTTTGCTGATGCCTCGCTCATTTTTGGGAACGAGTGCGGCGCGTCACTCATTGGTTGCTGTCGCATTTGGATTTTTCTTATCAGGAGCCTTCAACCTGCTCATTATTCCTTATTTGCAGATAGCAGCTGGATTGTCTGCGCTTGAATCAGGGCTAATGTTTGCTTGTGCAGGTGTGCCAATGGTTGTTTGTGCTGTGTTTATACCGAAGCTCTTTCCCGCTGTTTCACCGAGAAGAATAATCCAATTAGGCTATTGCGTCGGTGCGGTGGGATGCTTCACGTCTGCTTTTGGATTAGGCCAATCTAATCTGGTTGTTTATGTAGCTGTTGGTATGTTTTTGGCTGGGGTGGGTATAGGTTTAGTGAACTCTCATGCAAGTTATTCCGTGGCATGTTCCGTCGGAGAGAAGGACGTACAACAATCAGGAGGCATACAAGGTACGGTGCGTAACATCGCTCATTCCTTGGCTGCTGCAGTGTTGGGAACACTGCTGGTCCTTGTGCTTACGGTCACCTATCCGATTGCTGTGGCAGAAAGCCCTGCGCTTACTGCTGTAACCAAGGATATTTTGATTACATCACCGGTTTCTTTTTCGAGTGATGTTGTGTTTGAGGCGACTCTTGCTTCTGCAGGTGTAAGCGCGGATGAAAGTGAGCCAGCCATGACCGCGTACCGACAGGCGCGCCTTGAGGCGAATCAGCTTTCACTTGCTATCTTAGGGTGCGGTACGGTGCTTCTCCTCCTGTTTACGCGTAATCTTCCGATGTGTGGCTCGGGCAAGCGCGCAGAGAAGAAGATCAGCGATAAAGTGAGCAACGCCTAAGGCTTGAAGTCAGAACGGTGCAGTTCAGCGAT
>JAVWLC010000052.1:5678-10482 GCA_036638175.1 Raoultibacter sp.
CGGCACCTGATCTGGTCGTATAAAATTGAGGTTTAGTTAGTTAGCTGCAAAACTCCGGAAAGTCATAACGGAAAATCCTACCGATTTCGTTCGTTTTTCGGGCGGGCATGGTATTGTTGTTTAACGACATCGGAGTGTGCTCCTTTGTTATAATGGAACAAAATAAGTGTCAATTGGTCGTATCTGCATGCTCTACAGTGGCAGAGCAGTGAATCAAGGAGGAATAATGACCGAAGAGAACAATGCTGGACAGGGCGCTTCGCCCGAGCAGCAGTCAGGAGTTTCACCGACTCCCGCCCCGTCGGCCCAGTCAGCTCAGCCCACTCAGCCAGTGCCGCAGCCGCCTGCGCCTGCAGCGGGAGCAAATCAAGCTGCACCTACTCAGCCAGCAACGCCGCCGCAGCCAGCGGCTCCCAACCCGCAGTACGCTATGCCGCAACAGCCAACGCAGGGCATGCCTGTCGGCTATCAGCCCCAACCAGGGCAACAGGCTCCAGGAGGCTATGGCTATCAGCAGCCTTATGGTGCTCCTCGGCAAGCGGCTCCCACAGGTCCGGGTAGCGGCAAAGCTCTCGGTGCTCTCATCTGCGGTATTTGCGCTATCGTATTCAGTGCAATCCCGTTTGTTGGCATCATTTTGGGTATCGTCGCTATTGTGCTGGCCTCTCAGTATGTCAAGGCTTTCGGCAAAGAGGGCAAAGCGACGGGTGGCAAGGTGACAGGTGTCATCGGCATCATTTTCTCGATTATCGCGATCATCATATACATCGCTTCGTTTGCACTTGTTGCGGCAGCAATCAATGAATATAGCTCTGATCCTTATTCCTATTCGTATTCATCAAGCGATTCAAGCTCTTCGAGCTCGATTGATTCTGCTGGTACCGCCGACGAAAAGGCTGCAGCTGACGCTGCGAAAGTAGTTCTTGATGAGCTGAAAAACCCCACGGAAGCAAACATCAACGAGCTCGCTGCAAGTCTTGATGAGGGCTTTGCGTCTTCATCGGGTCTTACGAGTTTGGTAGATATCGGTGTTGAACCGAAGGAATTTGCGCGTTGGTTGCTTTCGGACTTCTCGTATGAGCTTGATGGCGCATACGTTTACAGCGATGGTACGGGCACTGTATATGCCGACGTGACAACAAAAGACTACTATGAGTTCACGTCGATCTTCTCAGACAACGTCAACGCGTTCGCTCAGAGCAGTGAAGCCGCAACCCTTGGCGGTGACGAAGCTGCCATCAACGCAAAAATGGGTGATCTCATCAGGAGTGCAATGAATGCAACTCCAACCACTTCAACGTATGTGAGCATGGATGTTGTTAAGACTGGCAACACGTGGACCATGGACGAGGCTTCAATGGACGCGCTCGCAGAGAACATTTTTGGTATCTACTAGGATTGCTCTTGCTTAGTCTTGATCCAAGTGTTTACTAAAGCAAAACCGCCTACAAGTGCGTGGGCGGTTTTGTATTATGCGTGCCGGCATCGCTCGATGCTATCTCCAGGGATCCTCTTCGTACAGAGAGGGCACCTCGATGCGATCCGAATAAGGATCGTAGCCGTCATCGTCCTCGTTTGCGGGGCGCAAAAATGGCTCGATGAGGGGAGATGCTGAGGAAGTCTTCGTTCCCCCCGGTTTCCTTCGTGCCTCTAAAGCAGCTTGCGCGCGGCGTTGTGCATCCGCGCGCTCCTGTTCCGAAAGTTTTTGCTGGGGCGCCGTAGTGGTGGCGTTGGTATGTTGCTTATCAGACACGTACTAATCGTTTTCGCCGATACTTGCTGCATCGTATGGGGTGGTCTGGTAGACGTAGTAGTTCAGCCAGTTGGTGTAGAGCAGCTGAGCCGCAGCACGCCACGTTGCGCGCGGTGCTTGCGAGGGATCATCGTTGGGGTAGTAGTTGGCTGGCAAGGCGACGTCGAGGCCTTTCCCAAGGTCGCGCTCATATTCTGCACCGAGAGTTTCGGTATCGTATTCGGGATGGCCAAACACAAAGAAGTGGTGGCTATCGGTGCTCTTGGCTATGTAAACGCCCGCTTCGTCAGAAACGGCAATGAGCTCAAGCAAGGGGTTCGCTTCAATGTCCTCGGCGTGCACCTCGGTGTAGCGCGAGTGCGGAGCCATAAACACGTCGTCGAATCCCCGGACAAGCGGTGAAGACGCTTTCACGAGGTCATGCTCAAAGACGCCGAAAAGTTTTTCGGGGAGTTCGTACTTGGGTATTCCGTAGTGATAGTAGATGCCGGCCTGTGCGCCCCAGCAGATATGCAGTACGCTGTGGACGTTTGTGCGAGACCAATCCATGATACGAGCCAGCTCATCCCAGTAATCAACGTCTTCGAAATCAAAGCGCTCAACAGGCGCACCCGTAATAATCATACCGTCAAACCGTTGATCTTTGATGTCATCGAAGCTTGTGTAGAACGTCTCAAGATGCTCTTCGGAAACGTTTTTTGATTCATGACTGATGGTCTGTAAAAGTTCGATCTCGATTTGCAGGGGAGTGTTTGAAAGCTTGCGCAAGATTTGTGTCTCGGTAACAATCTTGGTAGGCATAAGGTTGAGAAGGAGCAGGCGCAAAGGACGAATGTCCTGATGCATAGCGCGATACTCCGTCATGACGAAAATGTTTTCGCTTTCGAGAATCTCGGTTGCTGGCAGCGAATCGGGAATCCTGATGGGCATAGCGCATCCTTTCTGCTTCTTTCGGGCATGGTATGTTTCGACCATCGGTTGGAGTTATGCCCGTAACCTGAGGAATTCGTTCCATGATAACAGGAAGGGAACCTCATGGTTTGCCGAAAAGTATTTGTCACAGAATGCGGTGCTTTTTAAGCGGTTGTGAAGCTATAAATCATTGCAGTTTTGTAGGAATTACGCCGATTGTGCTCATCCTTTCGAAGAATGATCTTTTTAGATTTTGTCGGGATTACAAGGCTCTATAATGGTTGATCATCATAGGAATCAAGAGCAAGGAGCATCATGAGCGAGTCGATCAGCACGGTTTGCGTGCAGGGCGGGTATACACCGGGCAACGGGGAGCCGCGTCAGATCCCTATCATCCAGTCCACCACGTTCAAGTACGATACATCCGAGCAGATGGGCAAGCTTTTCGACCTTGAGGCTTCTGGCTATTTCTACACGCGTCTACAAAACCCGACGAATGACTATGTTGCAGCAAAAATCTGCGAACTTGAAGGTGGCACTGCTGCAATGCTGACGTCATCGGGCCAGGCAGCTAACTTCTTTGCGATGTTTAACATTGTCTCTGCAGGAGATCACGTGGTTGCCTCATCGGCCATCTACGGTGGTACGTACAACCTGTTTGCGGTAACCATGAAGCGCATGGGCATCGAATTTACGTTCGTCTCTCCCGATAGCTCAGAAGAAGAACTTAACGCGGCGTTCAAGCCCAATACGAAAGCTATGTTTGGCGAAACTATCGCCAATCCGGCGCTCACGGTGCTCGATATTGAGCTCTTCGCGAAGGTGGCGCACGCACATGGCGTTCCGCTTATTGTCGATAACACCTTCCCGACGCCCATCAATTGTCGACCCTTTGAGTGGGGTGCCGATATCGTCACTCATTCGACAACCAAGTACATGGATGGTCATGGTGCGGCTGTCGGTGGCTGCATTGTTGATTCAGGGAAGTTTGATTGGACTGCCCATGCTGATAAATTCCCTGGCTTAACCGAGCCCGATGACAGCTACCACGGCGTTACCTATACGGAGCGTTTCGGCTTAGAAGGCGCCTACATCACAAAGGCAACCGTGCAGCTCATGCGTGACTTTGGCTCGATTCAAGCACCACAAAACGCGTTTCTGTTGAACTTTGGTCTTGAAAGCTTGCATTTGCGTATGGCGCAGCACTGCAAGAATGGACTTGCGGTTGCAGAATACTTGTCTAATCATCCAAAAGTTGGCTGGGTTCGTTATCCCTCGCTTCCTGGTGATGCGTATTATGAGCGGGCCCAGAAATACCTACCAAATGGTTCGTGTGGTGTTGTGAGTTTTGGCGTCAAGGGTGGTCGTGATGCAGCAGAGAAGTTTATGAGCAGCCTCAAGCTCGCCCAGATTGCCACGCATGTGGCCGATGCGCGCACGTGCGTGTTGCACCCAGCGAATGCTACCCATCGTCAGATGAATGAAGCCGAGTTGGTAGCAGCAGGAATTTCTTCTGATCTGATTCGCCTTTCATGCGGCATTGAGGGTACCGAAGACATCATTGCTGATCTCGAACAAGCACTCGCAGCGGTATAAGACATACGAGAGTATGCATTTGAGCGTCTGTGTTGCAGTGACCCTGCACGCAGGCGCTTTTTAGGTTCGGGCAGCTATCGGGCAGCATGAATGCTCGTAGTCGTTCAGAGTATCCAAGCATGGTAGTAATCCCAGCGAGGATCATCTGCCCGCTCAACAGCGGATAGCAAGTACGTGCCTAGGATGCGGGATGGTTGCAATCCGCGTTCAGTCGACTCAGTGAAAAGCGCCTCTGCGTTGGATGATCCCGTATTGGGATCGATGCGCAAAAGGCACTCTAGGCTTTCCAAGGGCTCGTGTTCACCAGGATGTACCCAGAACGTTTCGGATTCAACAAGCGGCGTATCGACAACAGCTTCCTGCGTGATGTGGGGCGCATTCGCTTCGATGACGACACCATAGCGCCACGGTTCATCGACGAAGAGTATCCAAAGGTTCTCGCGGTCGTAATCAATGGCCGAGAACCGTTTCACGTTCGGCGCGCCAGGTCGCATTCCTGCGTGCTGTAGTTCTTCAGCTTGTGCGTTGATGGCGCGCTGATGT
>JAVWLC010000053.1:0-2307 GCA_036638175.1 Raoultibacter sp.
ATGCGCAACTCAGCAGGGACGTTTGGATTGACAGTGACAGGTAGCTTTATTTCCCTGTCGCCACGATCATCAGAATGCACAGTGACGTCCAGATACAAGAATGCGGTTCGATGTACGATAGCGTTAATCGCAAACAGATTCGTGTCTGAACCAAGGTTGATGCGTTTGAGTAGTTTCATATCGTTTTCTCTTTGTTATTGCGCCTACACATATTATAGCATAAACGCACGTTAGACAGTACGGTGATTTTAGCCTATTATTTGCTACGTTCGACGTAAACAATGCTCTCGCCGTTACGCAAAGAGATACCCGCATCGTCATCAAAGATGATATTTAAGCCTTCACCAAAATCTTCGATACGCTCAATCAGTCTTCGTGCTGGTGTGCTATCATCCTCAGTTGAGCAATACACAACCATGTTAGGACGTAAACGATGCGCTTGCGTAACACTGAAATAAATACCGTCGTTCATCCAAGCATCGATACGAGACTGGTGGTTGTGATCGTTCCCATCACTCAACTCCCAGTCCATGATATCCCGTGCTGTTTGTGTGAACATGGTTATGGTGCTTAAAAACGGCACACGTCCAGCAGCCCACTCTTTCTGCGTGAAAGCCATATCAGGTGAGCTATTCACTTCATCACGCAGACCATCCATAACATGATCTATAACGTCAGGCTGTATGCCATACAGGATGTCCGCGTCACGGATGCAACGTTGAATGAGATTGCGTGGCGCTCTTTCTTCGTCATAAGGAAACTGCGTGATACGAATCAGGTCAATGATTGTATCTCGATTTTCTTCGAGTCTCTTGTCTTCCAGTTTCGTTAACGCGAGTTCGAAAAACTCTACGGCACGTTCAATGTTTTCTGCATCGGACGTCTGACCGAGTGAGTGATTAGCGTCATGCACCATGCAAGCAACAGCAAGAGGGAAAGCGCACACATCGTACTGCCAGCTTTGATGGCTTTCCTGACGTAATAGCCAGAGTGCAATAGCCGTCACTTGTTTCATGTGCTCAGTCGAATGATAGTGCATTACCTGTGTAACTTGATCGCCACGAAAGTCAGGGTCATTAGTTTTTTCTACATACGACCACAGCTTACGCAGATCAAGTTGGTTGATAGCTTCATCAAAGAAAGAATTGCGCTGTACGGAACAGCCCCACGGTAAAGTCTTAGCGGTCATTATCAAGTCCTCAAAAATTTGCACAGAATGTAAAACGGGAAACCAGTTAAGGTCTCCCGTGTGTTACTTAGTTTTGAAATACTCCTGATAGCTTACCTGCATTGTGACGCAGACGCACCAGAAGTTGTTGGGCTATAACACGAGCACGATCACTCGGCTGCAATGCTTTGGTAAAATCAAAATTCCCAGAGAACATATTGTTGTCGCGCAGCATTTCGAAAGAGAGCAGGCGTTCATTACGCATCACTTGCTGCTCTTTGGTCGGACGCACGATTATCGGCAACACGCCACAGTTGTAGGCGTCGAGCATACAATCAACAAACCATCCAATGTGAATAGGTTTGGAGCCCTCACAGAAACGCAACTCATCAGGAGTCTCACGCATATGGTCAACGCGGGCGATTGCCTGATCCAGAAGTTCGCGCAGGTCAGGTGCAACTACAAGTGCATGGTCACGGAGACAGAAAATTTCTTCTGTTACTTCTTCCGAGTTTAACACGGGCACAATGAACGGCACAGCATTCTCATACTGATTGGCCGCAGCGAATGCGTCATACAGACGGGAGACGTGCGGATAGTCTCGAATGACTACTTCTGCCAGTGCTGCAACATCACCATCTTTAAGACCATCAACAAGCAACACGACAAGCGCGTACTCCTGACGTGGTGACAGTGGCTTTAACATCTGGAATTGCATTTTATACAGTGCGGTAATATTGATGCTCATTATTATATCCTCTATCAGGAAGAAGGAGTATGCTTGCGGCGATACTCAGTCTGAACTTTAGCCAAATATTGCGGCGAACGAACGCCTTTCAAATATGCTCCCCAACCAGTATTGTAAGCCTGAATCACACAAGCGCGTCGGCCGTTACACTGTTTGTTTAGTTGTGCCACTATCTTAGCCGCAAGGTCAACATTGATGCGGTAATCAAGTAGGTCTTTTGCAGTACGCCCGTGCATGCCTGGCATCACTTGACATAGACCAGTGGCGCCAGACTTGTTTCTGACTTTTTCACGAAGATGCGACTCGGAGACGCAGATGGAGAGAAGCAATTTTGCGTCTACACCGTACTTCTCTGCGGCCAAATCAATCTGCTTGCCTAAGTCAGTCGGGT
>JAVWLC010000053.1:2317-10388 GCA_036638175.1 Raoultibacter sp.
ACATAACGCTTCGGCCTTCGCTCATCTTGTTTAACCACTGCCTTCTCTATCTCCTTATATTTAGTCGCTACACGATTGGAGGGATCGAGCGACACGGTGGATGATAAATCTATGGCGTTGTCAGGGCCCGTAGATATACTGGCTTTTGCGTTGCTCACCACAGCAATAAAGATTGCGAATGCGATTGCTGCACAAACCCATACAGCTACGTTCAGGCGTTTTATTACCTCGTCGGTACGATTGTTAAGGATAGTTGTCATTGGAAGAAATCTCCTAGTGTGAAGGCGCTAGGACCTGATTAAAGTAACAGGCCATATAAATTTTTAAAAGTCACTTCTCTCCTTCTGTGGTCGAGAACAAGACAGTCGTAGTTGTATGGGTCAATCCAGACAACTGTGTATGCGACCTTGTTCGTTTTCGTATACACCTTATGAGCAAAGAGCTTACCAACAAAGAACCGATTACGGCGCATTTGAGCCAAGCTGGCATTGCAGTACGTTTCCAATTCCTTACGATTGTCGTTGGGCTTTCTTGCAAGATACGCGAGATATGCGCGTAGGTTGGGCAATGGGCTTTTACGCTCTCGTGGTAGCAGATAAGTTTTCTTTGCCATAGTGTTTATATTACAATTTTATAGGGCCCACGTAAGGCCCTACGTGTGACGACGATCATTCTTCTGCACGGAATATCCACAGTGGGATGTGAATCAGAATGAGGAAGATTAGGACGCCGATACCAGCAAGTATCAACATCGGTGTAGACATGTTACGCGCTTGGCGATTAGCCATATCCACAACTACTGGATTGCTCTTAGCTCGGCGTGTCTCTCGAAAGAGTTGAACAATGCCTACAAGATAATACGCAACCAATGCGGCGCGCACAAAGTCAAGCACTGGACTTAGTGGTGGAGCCGAAACCACCCTCACCGCGTTCAGTGTCTGGCAGTTCTTCGTGTGTGATCACGACTTCAACTTCAGGCACGGGTAAGAACAACACTTGCGCGTATGCTTCACCGCGACGGATAATCAATGCTTGAGTGTCTTCCATGGTATCTAACTCGTCTAGATATTCTGGATCAGACTGATCAAGCTCTTCCGGCAAATGGCCATACACTTCTTTGTATGCTTCTAGGTAATTCGTTAGCGCTTCCAGCTTAGTACCTTTACCACCAAGATGGAGAGCAGCCATCCAGATGCCGTTGTAGTCTTCGTCGATGATGCCATTTGTATTCGACAACTGCATCTGGAACTTAGCACCAAGACCACTACGAGGGAAGATGATGCCTACGTGGTCTTTAGGACAGCGAGCACGGAATCCCAGATCAAACAGCGTTGTATCTTCCGTGATGATCATATCTTCCTGAGCAAACAGGTCAAAGCCAGCCGCTTTCTTTGTAGCGCGTTTCGGCGGAATGAAATCAGGGAAACGGTCTTCTGGTTTAATAGTGAATTGCAACATTAGTACGTCCTTTCTTCTTCAATAGTGATTGTGTCAAACGTTCCATGAAGATACCCTGCTTTAGGCATCAATCATCATTTTAGTTCGACGAGGCTTAACGCAATACTGACATTCGCGTGAGGTAACATAGCGACCTTCATGCGGACCAGTGAGAATCAAAATTACCATAAGTAGATCGCGCTCGGTGAGTATGATTCCCTCACACATGCTTGCTACGTCATGGTCAAACGTGATATCTGCAAACTGACCTTCGAGTACGCCCTTCTTGCAAATAGGAGAGTTCTTTGGATGCCCGTCGAGAAACTGACGAGACACGTACAGGTCGTCTGTAGTTGAGAAGTGACGACGAGGAAGATTCTTCGCATCAATCTTCCAGATCTCATTGAACGGATGATCGTTATCTTGACGCACGATAGTTGCTGGGTAGATTCCCCAGCGCGTCTTGAGTGCAATCTTCTGTCCTTCGTCACGTCCCCGTGCAGGGAACGTGGTTGCTGTTATACCTTTAACTACACCCATGAGTGTGGTCTCCTAGAACAGTGGCAGGTGTTGATACTGCTCCGGTATGTTGTTCTTGCCATACGCAGTAGCAGGTAGAAGGCCATACGTTATCGCTTGCTTATCCACTTCGCCGTGAGACATGGCGTAAGAGAAACTTGTCAACTTACCTTCGCAGAAGACAGCTTGGTCCTGCAAGATTAGATGACGAATAAAGTATGGCATGATTAACCTTTCGCCGTCTTCGAAGAAACCAAAACGTGTTGTCAGGTCTTCTTTCGTAAACGCGAAAGGTGAGAAGAAACGCATCGTACCAAAGATACGTGTCAGCTCCGAGTCATGCAGAACACGAACCAACATCATGCGTTGCTCTACGGTCGGTACCGTGTCAGCAGACTTCGGGTACAATGCAGCGGAGAGGTCGTGTACGATTTGACGCGCACGAGGCTCGGCGTCAGGCATAACTAAGATGCCAGCGCGATTGAACATATCAAGTTCTACTAGAGACTTGAAACCAGCAGTCTGGTCTTGTGTATCTACCGCGAGTGCAATGTGATTTAACACGTAGAAGTAACCATAGCTTTTCATTTTTTATTCCTTAGAGGTTACGCAGGAGCTCACGCATTTCATCAGTCAGTACGTCAGCGATTTTAGGATTGTAGTCGTTACTGGTACGGCGACGAACCAGAGTAACGCGAATGGCAGTATCGATCATATCGTCGATCACTTTCGCTGGGTCCTCACCACGTTGAATCTTGTCAACAACCATCTCGCGGAACTCAAACAGATGTTTGGAGTCCATGTCCTCAGCCATCAAACGCGGCAGGTATTCAGGATGCTTTGCGTTGTATGCAGCGGTCATCAGGTTGAGTGCTTTCTTGCGAGAGATATTACGTGCCATTGTTTTGTTTTCCCCGTTAATTAAACGTATGATAAAAATGAACGTTGAGAGCTATTGTGCTCTAGCTACATTGTAGCATAAAAGCGCCTCATTCAGAAGCGCTGTTTCGACCAGTTATTTGCTGTTTTCACACTCAAACAGCACAGACGCTACGGCGAAGGCTTCTTCTGTAGTAGGCAGCGTGTAGGTCATTGTCAGTCGTGGTCGGGACACCACAGAGACAGACCAGTGAGTGTTTTGTTTCATGCTATCGCGCTCAGGCGTCTTATGCCACATCGGATTGATAACAGAGAATCCTTCAGGCCCAGTATAGGACGAACGGTTACGCGCAGACTTCTTCTTAGCTTTAGCCTTATGCTTGCTCTCAGGCTCTTGGGATAATACCGCTGGCGTAATCTTAGGCAGACAGTGACGAACACGCATCAGGTACATACAAGGCAACCAGCCAGTATCGTAACAGTCCAAGTCGGATGAAGTAGAGTCCTCATCGTCCTCGTCCTCGTCTTCGTCTTCGTCTTCTTCGTCTTCTTCTTCGTCGCCATCCTCATATTTTTTATATGGAGGATTTGCTGGTTTATCTTCTTTGAGACTCGGATGGCCTAAGGCGTCTATCCACGCCTCAACTAAATCTTCGTCGTCCATGGCACGAGCCACACTCGCGTCAACAACTCCGTATTTAATTAGGAGGTCACGCAATTCCCTTTCGGTCATCGCTTCAGGATCAATCGACAGCATTTCCTTACTGTACGTGCGCATGTGTTTAGGCAGCAGGGCGTTTGGTATTACATACTCAGGATTGTGAATGTTCTGGGAGAACGCTTCGAAGTCACGGTCAGAACCACCGTCAGAAATCGAGTACAACAATTCGGTACGTGCTGTGATGCCCAACTCATTCGAGTTAAGACCAGACTCGGCTACGGAGAAGATCAGCGATACCATATGGTTGTGGTCGATCACACCATCAGTGGCGAGGACCTTGTTGAAACCTGCCTGCATAATCCAGAACATAAACGCATCACGCAACAAGTTCACGTTTGCATCAACACTAGATAACCAAACAGGCTCTTGGGCACATCCCTGCATAGAGCGCAACGTGATAGCAGTGTTATGAATGATCGTATTGAAATTTACTGCCTCGCGTTTCTTCATCAGACTATCAAACGGCACAATGATATCTGGGCACATCGTTTCTTTTTGCTCACCAGAGAAACCAAGAGCAGACAAAGAAGCAAATACAACGTCAGCAGCAGGTGCACCGCAAGAGTAGCGTAACTGATAGCGGGAACTCAACACGGTGTTGGCAATATAGCGCAAGCAGTCACGCTCTTTTTCAGTACCAGAAACAAATGCCTGTCTAACGTTAGCTTTAAAAGTTTCCATTGCATTATTCATTCTACTTTCCTTCCTCAAGGTCAATGTATAGTTCGATCATTTCTTCAAGTGTACGGTTGGCTTTCTTTAGCGCTGTTAGTTTAAGCAACGTCGCATCGCACACTGGGCTGCGATATTTACCCTCACTGTACCAAGTACGAGCGAGATGGCGTACAGCAGCATCAGGACGCGGCTCAACTGCAACAGCAAGTCGCAGAGTAAGCAGCATGTCCTTAAATATTTGCCAGTCGCCTGGCGTTGAGCAGGTCTTCATCAGAGCTTTCTTTGAATTGAAGACCGCGATGTTTTTACCGGCCATCAGTTAACAGCCACTGCCATGTCATCGACACGCGTTGCCGCGTAGCAATCAAGCAGCCATTCTTTCACGGCAGATTGTTCTTCGTACCCCATTGCGTTCATATCACCGACTTGAACAATCTGATACGCAGGCGCATCGTCTTCATTCTCGGACACTACCTTTTGAAGGACAATAGTCAGCTTCGGCAGCGTCTTGTCCTTGTTGGTGTATGTCAGGGTCAGGTCAGTACCGATACGCTCAACATTGACTTTAACTGCCTCAACTGTCGGTGCGCACACCAGAGGCCACAGCGCAACCGTGTCGATAGCATCACGCGACACAGCGAAATCAACAACAGCACCGCGTAAGTCAATTGCGGCAGACAACTTGCTTTGACAGCTATCGTCCAGATGATCAGAGATAGTCATGCCAGAAGAAGTCATGCCTGCAGCAGGAGCCGGTGCTTTATAGTTGGCGGCAGATGCAGATGCAGACATAACCAGAGCGATAGCGATAGCAGTGAATTTCATTTGGAACCTCATTAGATAGTGAATTTGCGTGAAGCCCGTAAGCGTCACATGGAGAAGAAACGGCGGGCCTGCTAAGTATTTACAGACTCACCAGACGTAGCGCGGGTGTCGTACATTGCTCTTTCTGAGAAGGCGTTATATACGATCCACCCGATAGCGCAAACCTCATGCAACTTATCAGCGCAGTCCTTTGCAGCATCAAACGAACTAAACTCAGCTTTCTGAATCTGGTGGCCATCGAGAACGATCTCTTTCAGCCACGTACCTTCATATGCTTCGCCATAGTATTTATGGTTAGCACTAAACACATGATAACGTGCCATGTAAACCTCCGAAGATTGTCTCTTTGTATTGAAGATTATTCAAACGGTATTCAAAGTGCGGATTACGGAACGCAATTGTCCCGAACACGCGGCTATTGAATTGCGGACATGCTGCGTTGAGTTCAAACGGCTTAATCAGAGCGAACGCCCTGACCTTAATCATATGCGTTGCGCCTTTTAGCTCAGGAGCCCAAACAACATCAGATTTGCGTACTACGTAAAACACATTGTTCTTGTCAGTCAGGACTATGAAGTCCGCACGTAACAACATGCGAGTCTTCCCAAAAACAAATGCGTCACCGTGATTCAGGCGATCACTTGAAAAGTCTTTAGAGCTATTGCAGATTACGATCATTTTAAGACACCCCACGATAGGTCAGCGCATAAATTTATTGTTGGTTATTCTATGGCTTCTGGTTGTGAGCTTGCTAGGGCGCCGTCTTGTTCGGTTCGCTTTCCTTGCTGTCACGCACTTCGAACGAGGATGGTGGCCTATACGTTCCATACACCGCTCGACCAAACTGATCGTAGCCCACCACAACACGTTCATGTATATCATGTGATAGCCGTTGTAATCTAACCTCCGTACTGTCCACGTATTTCGATTCTACGGTACGGAAGCCTCGTTTATCCACAAGTGGGGTATTGGTGTTCGTAGCACCGTAGACCACTTCCAACGATGGGACTTTCATTTTATGCCTCAGTGATAGTTGAGAGAATGCGAACAGCCATTTCTGGATTATTTGGAGCCAGATGCTTGGCAACCAAATTCAGGATGTCTGCACGACGGCCCTTGAAGCGAACACGCATGTAAGCATCAAGGTCATTGGTGATTTCGTTAACACGGCACCAACGTTTAATGTCAGCAGGAACTTCCAGAGCGCCGGGCCACACACAAGAAATGCGATTGCTTGGTGCGATGCCTGTGATGCCGAAAGAATGGTTGGTTTGCTGTACGGCATTTGCTTTCTTAACGATAGTTGTAGTATTGAACATGTGCGGGGCTCCTCTCTAAATATGAGTACAACGAGCAATAGCGCTCACATACAGTCTATCACAGGGCGTCCATCAGAAACAAGCCTTATTTTGTCCAGTTATTTGCAGAGTTGGTCTTAAAATACACCAAATCTGAACGTGCTAGATTCTTAGCTTTTGACTCACACATAAGGTCAAAATCGTCAAAACTCATAGCCCACTCGTTTACGTCGTCATTGTGGTAATAGTCAGAATGTGCGCGTAACTGCATACGGTTCGCTGTCAGCTTGTTTTGATCAGGCAGACCACGAGAAGGTATAAATTCCGGCTTTGACACAGAATAGTGAGCAACTGGTGTGATACCTCGCCAAGACTCAATAACACGCTGCACACGATCATCGGCCGGCTGAATGTATTCGTTAGTCATTACCCAATGATGATGTATGTCTAGGACTATCGGGCATATGTCTGCCAGCTCTAAACAATCTTCTAGGCTGGAAGTGATCTCGTCGTTCTCAACAGTCAGCATCTTTCGGCAGTGATCAGACAATCTACCAAAGGCTTGTCGGAACCCAGCAGCACCTAGACGACCAGACAGGTGAATGTTGATCTTAAAATCTTGAAAGCGCCGACCGTACAACATGTGATAGGCACAATACGCATGGTACTCAAGTTCGCGTATTGAGTTCTCAACAACGTCAGGGCGATCAGACGCAAGCACCGTGAACTGACCTGGGTGAAACGAAAGTCTGACGCCAGACGACTGCGCCCGTGTACCGCACTTGCGTAACCAATGTTCGACATGGCGGCATAGGTATTGTTCTCTGTACAGTGGACTAACACCTGGGTGCGTGAACAACGGAAGTAGTTCACTGGTGATGCGGAACATACGCAAGTCGGAGCGTAGTTGTGCAACATAGCCAATCATATCGTACAGCGACGTTAGGTTAACTGTCACGATCTCAAACAAGCGCTTGCGCTGTGCATCAGCATCCAGCTTAGAGAAATGTGTGTAGCTTATACTTCTATTTGGGAAAGGCTGCTTACCATCAGGAGTGATTAGCTTGCAGGCGAATCCTAGTTTCATAAAATTTGCTCCAGAAACGACAAATGGGAAACCCTGTTAAGAGTCTCCCACGATTATTACTTGCGCTTACGTGCTTCTTTATAGCCTTTAAGCGTTTCGAGATTCAGACTTACATGCAGTTTACACAGTGCCAGCATCGGGTCAGCTTGCACAGCTTTATCAAGTGCCGTAAAATGTTTTATGCAGAGGCGTAAGTCTCCATCAGACAAGGGCTTGGTCGAGTTGTAGTTCTCAAGCGCTTGCTTTGTGGCCTCAACTTCGTTCTTGATATTCTGGGCCATCTTTAACTGCAAGACAGTCGGCTCTTTCGTGCAATTGCGGAATTTCAAACTAGCAATCACGTTGAGAATGTCTTCTAACGTATCGCCACCAATCATTCCAGTGTTACGCCACGACACCTGTTTCGATTCACGCAGTTTATCACGGGACTTCTTATCGAACTCAGCATACCAGCCACCCTGTGTCTCACCATATTCGTCGGTGTACACAGTTTCATAACCAATATCGCCTGGCTCACAGCGAAGATTGAGAAGAATCAACGCATGTTGAATTTTATCAATGCCTTCATCAATCTCTTTCTTAGACAGGACGATCTCATTCGTTCTCATTGTTATCTCCAAAACGTGGCTT
>JAVWLC010000054.1:0-3354 GCA_036638175.1 Raoultibacter sp.
ATCGAAGAGCGAATCTTGCGCTTACAAGAAGCCAAGAGCGATTTGGCGGACCGCATTATCGGCTCGGGTAATGCGGGCATATCACTTGCGAAGATGACCGAAGATGATCTGATCGAGCTTTTGCAGCCTTAGCGCACTGACTGGTCTACAGTGTACACATCGACCGTAGCAACCCTCAAGAAGGCCCCCGCAAGTTCGTATGCGGGGGCCTTCTGTGCAAGACTGTGCGGGAGGGAAAGGGGCACAGTTTGCTGGAGAGATCAATCATGTATGCTGAGTACCTTGACCGCAAACTCAGCCAAACAACACGCCTTACTTAGCGGCGAGCGCTTTGCCAATCATGCGAGCAAACGTAACCGAGCGGCCACAGCAGTTTCCTGTCGACATGTTGGGATACGTTTCTGCGTAGTACGAACCCGAATCAACACCAGTCACATACAGGCCCTCAATCGCTTCACCATTCCCATCAAGCGCCTGGAATTCCTCGTTGATCGTGATACCGTCAAGCGTACAGAGCATGTAGCCTGAGGTACGCACACCATAAAACGGAGCGGTACGAATAGCGGATAAGCGGAAATCCTCTTTACCAAAGTCAGGGTCAACCTGATTGTCAAAGTTCTCATTCTGACGATCGACCGTTTTCTTCAGCGTATCAGCAGGAATGCCCAAGCCCTTCGCCAGCTCCTCAATCGTATCAGCCTTAACAATGTAGCCGTTATCGAGCAAGCCCTGGTTGATACCCTTGACAATATCGAGCGTCATGTTGGTGGGAGCTCCATTGTCAAAGGGGAACACGCGTGCACAACCATGAATATCAAACTGCTCGAGATACGTTTCATAATCCGAATCCCAGATGTCGATAATCGTGTTATGCGGCTCGGCGATGGCTGCATTCAGTACATAATCATAGGGTGCTGATTCATTGGTGAAACGCTCGCCATTAAGATTGACCTTGAGCCACGGGTTGGAGCCCATCCAGAAAAGTGATCCAACGGTTTCAGAACCACCGAACTCATCGGGCTTAACAGCAACACGATCGAATACCATCGCCGTATGTTTCTCATCCATGTGAGCACCCGCCCACAGGCAAGATTTAATACCGTCACCCGTTGTTCCATCAATAGCAATAGAAAGCGAATATTTGTTGAGCGTCTGGGGCTGCAGCGCCTTCAGCATTTCATCGTTGCGCGCATAACCGCCCGTACACACCACAACACCCTTTGATGCATTGATCTTGATGTAGCCATCAGATCCCTTAGCGATAGCGCCCACAACTTTATCGCCTTCTTTTACGAGCTTGACCAAAGGAGTTGTAAAGCGGAAATCAACGCCTTTCTTTTTGGCGTAATCACCCAGCACAATCTTACCGTTGACGACATCTTTGATTCCCGCAAACTCAGCATCAGCAGGCCAGCTTGGGATATGACCCGTTGCCCAGTGCTTGTAGCGCGCAGGCTTTGCATTTTGAGCGGCTTCGACGAAGAGCTGAAAGCCAGCTTCCTCAACGCGGTCCTGATACCAGTCAATTGCTTCGCCTGAATTTTGTGCCCAGATATGATAGAGACGAGTGTTGCAGTAGTTATTGGCATAGCGTGTCAAATCGTTGCAAATTTCATTCTCATCGATTTCAATACCAGCTTCTTTCTGAAGACGGCTATTGAGCGAACCGAGGTTATCGCGAACACCGCCGCCGATTGCACCTTTTTCTAGGCACACCACCTTCGCGCCTTCTTCGGCCGCTGCGCATGCAGCAAACAAACCAGAGGTGCCCGCACCACACACAAGCACTTCAGTATCGACGGTCTCGACAATATCGCTTTCGGCAATTTCGGGCTCTTCGCCCAGCCAATCAACAGCAGCTGAGCTCTTACCACCTTCGGCGCTCGCCGAAGGAGCTGCTGGTGCACATCCTGCAAGGCCAGCGCCAGCAAGGGCTGCCACCGTTGCGCCAAGCCCCAAAAATGCGCGGCGACTCATGCCGCTTGTTTGCGTTGTTTCTTCCCTCATAATGAACCTCCCATAATCGGTTTCGTTTTGCGTCGGGGGTTTTATAAAATCCCTTATTCCCGCATCCGACGCTTTCGAAGGTACCGTTCAACGAGGTGATATTTCATCATACGACTCGGGTGATTTTCCCGCTTATCGGGCGTTTTGGAATTATCACCCTGTTAGAATGAAACGGGCGACACAGGAAGCTCTTGCCTTAAGGGAGGACAAAGCTTGCTCGGTAAGACAGACAAAACAACACAGGCCACACGCGCCACAAACGCCACTGATCCTAAGAGACAAATAGTCTCGTGTTTCATTGCGCTCATCCTCATGTTCACTGAGTACTGGCTTTTGAACTACTGTGCTTTCCCGCTCTTCGACACCGTCTCACCTTGGACGCGCGAGATCAGTGCTGCAGCTGGAGGCATTGCTCTTATCGCGATGACCCTAGTTGCCCGATGGAATCCTGGCATGCTCAAGAAGAACCTTTTTCCCGGCATATTCATTGCCCTTGTTGCGGGAGCTATCATCACTCTTGCGGGGCTGTACCTCGATTCATTTTTGCCGCTAGCAGTCGGTGCCTCGATTATCACTATCGGCATCAGTCTGGCTGCTGTCATCGTCGGTGTATCGTGCATGAGCTTGAGTCTGAGAACAACAGGCATTTGCATTGCGCTCGCATACTTCGTTTCCTATGCTCTTCGTACCGCGTTTCCTTTCCTGCCAATAGAAGTAAATTTGCTCTTGTTTGCTTTCGTACCCTTTGTCACGCTTGCCCTCTGCAGCCCGTTTGCGCGCCCCGTACTTCGCCAAATTCTTGCAGCAGACTCCCCCGCTGATGATGCCGTAACATCACCAACAGCGTATCTTCCCTTTGTGCACCAAGTATTTATCTCGCTTATCATTTTTCGATTTATATACGGTTACACGCTCACCTTTGCTGAAACTGATCGCGTTCCCATCTTCCCGATGCTTGCGCTCATTCCGCTTGGTATTTATGCTATTGCTCGCCTCATCAAGAAGAGCCCCCTTGATCCTGATGCGCTCTTCCGAGGATCAATTCTTTTCAGCATCGCTGGCTTTCTTATCCCCTCAATCGCCGGCTCACAAAACGATATTATCGCGAGCAACTTACTCAGCAGCGGCACGGGGCTTTTCGAAATACTCATGTATTTTGTCCTAGTAGCTCTTGCCTCGAAGAACGTAGCAAACGCCCTTGTTGTATTAACCTGGGGCACCGCCATGGCTTCACTTGGTACCATTTTCGGTGCAAACTTCGGTCGGCTAGCAAACCAGTATTACCATGTGGATTACGGCATGATCTCGATCATTTCATCGGTCATTGTATTTGGACTCGTGGTATAC
>JAVWLC010000054.1:3364-10380 GCA_036638175.1 Raoultibacter sp.
GGCTACGCAGCGCAATTTCAGTTTCGCCGAAACCATCAAGAATATCGAAGCTGCTACCCCACTCGCCCCCGGTGAGCGCACTGCAGATTTCGAACAAAGGTGCCAGATGCTCAGTGTCGAACATGGCCTCACGGCACGCGAGAACGAGATTTTCAACCTGCTCGCGCAAGGTCGTAATGCACGATTCATCCAAGAGAAGCTCGTGGTGTCCTATAACACCGTGAAGACTCACGTCAGCCACATCTACGCAAAACTTGATGTCCACACACACCAAGAGCTCATTGATCTCGTAGAGGGCGCCTCACGCGATTCCGAGAAAGAGCAGCAACGCACCGTCTAGGCGACCCTGCGCCAAAAGATCGCAAGCAGACCACCGCACTTCCAGGCACGAAAAAGAGGCCCAGCGTTTGCTGGACCTCCATGATTTAGATCAGTTCAAAATCTTACGCTTCTGAGTAAAGCTCCTTGAGCTTCACCAAGTGATCGTAGCGATCGAGTGCTGCTTTCTCGTTGCGCTCAAAAAGCTCAGTCGCACGCTCGGGGAACTCACGAGTAAGACGACTATAGCGCGCTTCGTTCATCAAGAACTCTTGATAACCACCAGCAGGCTCCTTGGAATCCAAAACAAACTTCTTACCTGCTGGTGCGGCGGGGTTAAAGCGAAGCAGGTTCCAGTAACCGCAATCAACAGCCTTTTTCATTTCGTCTTGGCAGTTAGCCATGCCGCCCTTAATGGAGTGCATCTCGCACGGCGAGTAACCGATGATGAGCGACGGTCCTGGATATGCTTCAGCCTCAGCAATCGCCTTGAGTGTCTGTGCAGGCTTGGCCCCCATGGCCACCTGAGCCACATACACATAACCATAGCTGATAGCAATCTCGGCAAGACTCTTCTTTTTGATGTCTTTACCAGCAGCCGCAAACTGAGCTACCTGACCAATGTTGGTTGCCTTCGAAGCTTGTCCACCCGTGTTCGAGTATACCTCGGTGTCGAACACAAACACATTCACGTCCTGACCCGATGCAAGCACATGATCGAGACCACCGTAGCCAATATCGTAGGCCCAGCCGTCGCCACCGAAGATCCAGAAGGACTTCTTCGTGAGGAATTCGCTGTTCTCAAGAATTGCTGCAGCCACAGTGCTTGCCGCAGTTCCAGCAGCTGCAAGCTTTTCAAGCTCAGTAACGTATGCCTGAGCAGCTACCTTATTGGCCTCTGCCTCATTGCGAGTATCCATCCATGCTTGCGCGGCAGCCTTAACAGCCTCATCGGCATCAGCCGAGGCCAAAATCTGCTCTGTTTCAGTCACCACTTTATCGCGAACAGCTTCATGACCAAGCATCATACCCAAACCATGTTCGGCGTTATCCTCGAACAATGAGTTTGACCAAGCAGGTCCATGGCCATCTTTGTCAACGGTATACGGTGACGTTGCCGCAGGACCACCCCAAATTGATGAGCAACCTGTAGCGTTCGCCACAAACATACGGTCACCAAAGAGCTGCGTTACCAAACGAGCATATGCCGTCTCAGCACACCCAGCGCATGCGCCCGAGAACTCAAGCAAAGGCTGCTTGAACTGGCTACCCTTTACGCTCACATCCTGGAGCTCGGGCTTTTCGGAAACGCTTGTTGTGCAGTATGCGAATACTTCTTGCTGAGCCATCTCGTCTTCTGTGGGAACCATGGCAAGTGAATCGGTTGGGCACGCGCCAATACACACAGCACAGCCCATGCAGTCAAGCGGCGAAATAGCCAGCGTATACTGATACTCTTCCTGCGCCTTGCTGCCCTTGAGCGGAATCAACTTGATTGCAGACGGAGCAGCCTCTACCTCTGCGGCAGTCAATGCGAAGGGACGAATAGTAGCATGCGGGCACACAAACGAGCAGTTGTTGCACTCAATACAAGAAGCTGCATCCCATACAGGAACACTCACCGCAACGCCACGCTTTTCGTAAGCTGCTGCGCCGTGCTCAAACTGGCCATCAGCATGCTTCGCAAACGCGGAAACAGGCAAGCTGTCGCCATTCATGCGAGCAACAGGCTCCATGATGCCGCTTACCATTTCAATAACCTCAGGACGACCCTCGATCTTTGCCTTCGGACTATCGTCAGTAGCATCAGCCCAGCTTGCAGGCACCTCTACGCGTACGAACGCAGTAGCGCCCGCATCAATAGCACGATGGTTCATGTCGACGACTTCTTGGCCCTTCGACTTGTATGACTTGGTTGCTGCATCCTTCATGTACTGCAGCGCTTGCTCCTGGGGAATAACTCGTGCGAGCGTGAAAAATGCCGACTGCAAGATGGTGTTGGTGCGCTTACCCATACCAATCTCACGAGCGAGATCAATAGCGTTAATGGTGTACAACTTGATGTTGTTCTCAGCGATATAGCGCTTAGCCTCTGCACTGAGCTGGTTCTCAAGCTCTTCAGGGCTCCACTGGCAGTTGATCATAAATGCGCCGCCCGGCTTCACATCGTTAACCATGCGGAAGCCCTTGGTTACGTATGAGGGGTTGTGGCAAGCTACAAAGTCAGCCTTGTTGATGTAGTACGTGCTCTTGATGGGCGAATCACCGAAGCGAAGGTGGCTGATTGTTACGCCGCCTGTTTTCTTCGAGTCGTACTGGAAATAAGCCTGTACATACTTATCAGTGTGATCGCCGATGATTTTGATTGAGTTCTTGTTTGCGCCTACCGTGCCGTCGCCGCCGAGACCCCAGAATTTACATTCGATGGTACCCTCAGGTGCCGTATTGGGGCTCGTTGCCTCTTCAGGAAGCGAGAGATTTGTCACGTCGTCGACGATACCGACGGTGAACTCACGAGCAGGAGCATCTTTTTCGAGTTCCTTATAGATGGCAAACACCGATGATGGCGGGGTGTCTTTTGAGCCCAAGCCATAACGGCCGCCAACCACCGTAAAGTCATTGCGACCTTCATGTGAAAGCGCATTGATGACGTCCATGAACAAAGGCTCACCAACTGAGCCAGGCTCTTTGGTACGGTCCATGACCGCAATTTTGGTAACCGTCTTGGGAAGCGCGGCAACAAATTTATCGGAAAGGAAGGGACGATACAGGCGAACTTTGACAAGACCCACACGCTCGCCATGAGCATTCAAATAATCGATAGCTTCTTCGACCACATCGCAGAACGATCCCATTGCCACAATCACGCGATCAGCATCAGGCGCGCCATAGTAGTTGAAGAGTCCGTAATCAGTACCCAACTTCTCGTTAACCTGCTGCATGCACTCTTCGACAACACCAGGAAGCGCATCGTAGTGGCTATTGCATGCTTCGCGATGCTGGAAGAAAATGTCACCGTTTTCGTGCGAACCGCGCATGGCAGGACGCTCAGGATTAAGGGCATGATCACGGAAAGCCTTAACCGCATCCATGTCACACATGTCAGCAAGATCTTTGTAGTCCCACACAGCAATCTTCTGCACTTCGTGTGAGGTACGGAATCCGTCAAAGAAGTTGATGAAGGGAATGCTTCCCTTGATAGCAGCCAAGTGAGCAACCGCTGAAAGGTCCATGACCTCTTGGACGTTGCTTTCTGCCAACATTGCAAAGCCAGTTTGGCGGCAAGCCATAACGTCAGAGTGGTCACCAAAGATGCTCAGTGCTTGCGTGGCAACCGTACGAGCGCTCACATGAAATACGCTTGGCAACATTTCTGCCGCGATCTTGTACATGTTAGGAATCATAAGAAGAAGACCCTGTGAAGCGGTATACGTGGTAGTCAATGCGCCCGCAGCAAGCGAACCGTGTACTGCACCTGCAGCGCCACCCTCGGACTGCATTTCGCATACCTTGACTGTTGTCCCGAAGATGTTCTTCTGCCCAGCAGCCGACCACTGATCTACAAGATCAGCCATAGGGCTCGACGGAGTAATAGGATAGATGCCCGCTACTTCGGTAAACGCATATGATACGTATGCCGCAGCATTGTTGCCATCCATTGATTTGAATTCTCTTGTCATATTCCTCTCCTTTGAGGGGGATTGTGCTCTGACAGGGAATCCGCACAAAAGCGCGCGAGTACGCGACACTTAAACACGGATGCGCCACCGGACTTCGCCCTCGTCTCGCTCATAACATTTCGTCTGGCTGACCTCAGTCTGGCTAACTATACGATTTTCATAATACCAGTCCGAAAACGCGCATCGATACCAAGACCTCAACGGGCAACATAGCGCGGTCTGTCCCGTCGGCAAACGGCTCAAAGTATGGCGGGAATGTGGAAGAAAAAATGCTGCTGCAATAACCTCGTTAGGCTCGTCAAACGCAGCACAAACACTAGGTCCAGAACTGAACCATTTCGATAATATCTTGATACGCCCAAGGATACACATCAGAGAACCAACCAGTCTCAGGCACAAAACACAGTAGCAAGCTATACAACACACTGATCGAAACAACAACAAGCAACACCTTCATGAGTACGTTGTGCATGGTCGATGCCT
Organism: Raoultibacter sp.; assembly: GCA_036638175.1. Taxonomy (GTDB): domain Bacteria; phylum Actinomycetota; class Coriobacteriia; order Coriobacteriales; family Eggerthellaceae; genus Raoultibacter. The sequence goes on from JAVWLC010000054.1 coordinate 7,846, forward strand.
GATCGAGGTTTTCGTTGACAATAAACACAAGCAATACCGCTGCAGCCAAGAACATAAAACTGAAGTCTGCAAAGTACCGCTGCAAAATGCCCGCCATCTGAGCATCAAGCAGAGCAACTACAATACCTGCTGAAAGCAGCACGAGAATAATTCCTGCAATAGTACGAGTTGAGCGCTGCGCAAAACGCATCTGCAGGATCCGCTTCGCGAACGGAATCACCCACAGAATAGGCAAGCAGAGGAAGATGCCGCCAAAGGTGACCTCCTTGATGGTCTGCCCCATATAGGTTGTGTCAAACGGAGCAGGTTGAATAAAAGGGAATACTCCTGACGTGCTCGGCGTCTGTAAGAAGTAGGCGAAAAACGCTGGTGCTAGCCTCCCAAGACTAAATCCGCGCTTGGTCATATCATTAACCGTGAGATTATAGTTCGCGCCGAAGTTTGTCACCGAACCAAAGCGAACATAGTTGTACCACATGAGCCCCGCCGCAACAACGAGATACGGAGCCGCAAGACACGCGAATTCACGCGCACCTTTCGCCGTCAGCAAACGCCGTTCTTTGATAAACAATCTCCAAAACAGCGGGAAAGCCAACAATGACAGAACAAGCAATTGCGGGCGACATCCTGCCACGAGCGCCATACAAAGCGATCCAGCAAGATACCACTTACAGGGCGAACCCGAGGTACGCCCCTTCATCCAGAAATAGAGACCCCATACTGAGAACGCCAGTCCAAGCATAATAGGCAACGAATAGAACGTAGGAAACTTAAGGAGATACAAAACCCCGCAGCAAAACACGAGGGGTATTTGTAACAAAAGATAAAGCCCCAAACTCACCCGCTTAAAATGGTAGCGCGCAAATCGATCAAGCAAAGCCGAGCACCCCAACACAAAGGCAATACACGCTATAAGCACGCCAATAGCCGTGGGAAAATTAGCCCCAGTTACAAGGAAGAACGGTAAGTAAAACAGCAAAACTGGCACAACACCAAAATAGACATAGTAGTGTCCATCATGATAAGCCACATCAAATAGATACGGTTCCCCCGTTACCTTTTGAGCTTCGTCGCGCGCTCCCTTATCGTACGGATCGCTCATATCCTGCAGCCATTGCGGCGGCGTCTCGTCGAGATAGAACTGGCCCTTCGCCATCGCTTTGGCAAGCTCGGCATATTGCTGCGCGTTATCTCCGCCCACTTCGAACGTGTTTGCTATACCCGTGCCATTCCAAGCCCCTGAGTTGTACGTCGAAGTCGCTACACCCACAAGGTTTGAGCCAAGGAACAAAAATGTTGCCATGAGGTACACCTCAATAACAACCGTAGCAATGATGACAATCTTTGAGCGTCGAGGTTGTTCGACAATAAAGCAACGATAAATGCTCGACTTTGGCCTAAAAATACAGATCAAGGAAAGTAAGCCCAAAGCAATCAGGTACCGCGTAACACTAAAGTCAAAGGGGTGATGCGCATTAAGGCTCACATCAGTGAGCAAGATTGGGTACTGTACATTTTCGCCCACTATTTCAATGCGCAGGTTATTTACCAGCCCACTGGTATTGAGATTGATGTATTCACTTTGCTCAATGAACGTCGAAACAGTAGCCTCGGGCACCCCTACTGTATATTCCGTCGAATCGAAGTACGTATGATGTGCTGCATCAGTAAATTGAATTTTTACCTGGAGCGCTTGTGCGGGCTGTCGATAGTCGAAGTCAAGATGAATATTATGAACTTCAGTATTGAGGTTTGAAAATTCAAGGACATGATTGAGCTCGGTCAAACGATATTGAGGGATCTTTTCATCCGTTGTTTTCTGGAGATCGAGCTTCTCCGTAAGATTAATAGTGTTATACCCTGCAGAAATAAAATAGTTCATGTTGAAGACAAAAACTTCAAGCACGGTAGCAAGGAGAAAGACCGTCACCACGCATTTTAGAAGATGGCGCAGTGAAGTTCTATGCGCACGCACATAGTCTCCGATAATCGTTCTGATCTTTTCCCATAAACTTGGCATAAACAGAACAGATTATACGCGATCACGGGCTTTCCGAGGGCAACAAACGAATCATCGGTGTAGGCGCTCAAAAAAATGGCGACCCCTTAGAGTCGCCATTTCTCGAGTAAAACCCTCGGAGTCTCTCGCCTACAGACCAAGACCCTTCTTTACGTCGGTATATACAACGTTGGGATCGCGATCACCATCAATAGATACAAGCAAGTCACAGCCGCGATAATAGTCAATCAGCGGTGCTGTTGACTTCTCGTAGACGTCGAGACGATTGCGGACCGTAGCTTCATTGTCGTCGTCGCGCTGATACATTTCTCCACCGCACTTGGGGCATGTCGCATCAGCAACAGAGCCAATATAGCCGCAATCCCTGCACATGCGACGCGAGGTGAGACGCTTAACAATTACCTCAGAGTCAACATCAATAAGCAAAGCAGCATCGAGCGGACGTCCAAGCTTGGAAAGCTCAGCATCGAGAGCAACGGCCTGCGAAGACGTACGCGGGAAGCCATCGAGGATGA
>JAVWLC010000055.1:0-10375 GCA_036638175.1 Raoultibacter sp.
GCATCATTCTCGAATCGATGCAGCATGCTGTTGACACTGTACTTGAGCAGGAGATCCCTCCTGAGATCCTTATGGCAAAAGTGGGCCAGCCTCTTGCGGTTCAGATGAAAGATTTTACGTCTGACGAAGCGGTGCAAGAAGAGCTGCTTCACGTGTATCGTGCGTACAATAAGGTGATCCATGATGAACGTGTGCGAGCATTTCCTGGTGTAGCCGAGGTACTTCAAAAGCTTCGCGGTGCTGGTTTGCGACTTGGCATTGTTACCTCCAAGCGCCACAACCCTGCACTCGATGGCCTGAGGATCAGCGGAATCGAGCAATACTTTGAGTTTGTTGTTGGGGCCGATGATTGGCCTGAGCATAAGCCAGACCCTGGTCCGATCTTCCACGCTGCCGACGTTCTTGGCCTAAAGACGTCTCAATGTGTTTATGTGGGGGATAGCCCCTATGATATTCAAGCCGGCAACGCGGCAGGATGCGTTACCATTGCTGCTTTGTGGGGAATGTTTTCTCGAGAGGCTTTGCGGGCAGAAATGCCTGATTTTGAAAGTGATGATATCCGCGATGTGCTTTCTGTCTTAGGGGTTAAGGAGGCCCGATAGAGGAATTGGGGGTAATCAGGCCAGTCCCCTATATGCTGTTGAAGAAGACAACGATCGAGACGCCAATCAATACGAACGTTGTGCAGCAAAGCAACGTGATCTTGCATTCAGTGCCAGCAAGCAGACTCTTTTCGGAGCAATGAGTTCTGTATCTGACAAGCTTGACCACCATCGCGGATATCGATCCAATAATCGCTACGTAGCCAAGAATATGACATAGAAGGAAAAACACTTCCGCTATGTTAGATGAAGCAATGATCTCCAACATGGCTACCTCGACTGTCATAAACATGTGTTGTGCACACGTCAGTCCACGAAAACGACTAGATTTAAGAATTTATCATAAAACGATAAGAAAATCAGTATCAACTTTTCAACAATTCGTAGATAATAGGAATATGGTTACAATTGCGGCAGCCGTTTTGTCGCAAATAACGCCATAACAAAGTAGACGCCATTGATTGGGGGGCCGATGAAATTCGGCGATCAGGTTGTTGCCTTCGATTTCGAGGGTATACCGATGGTTGGTAATCTCAGCACGGGTTATGCTATCGGATTGACAGCGGACGGTAATGAAATATGCCATCGTCTGCTGATAGAGGAAGTTCCACCAGAGGAAATTGCAGCGGTAGATGAGATGCTGTTTCAGCACCTTGGGCTTGGGGGATTCTTTGAAACCAGAAAACGTGACGAGAGCCTTCAGTCGGCGTATGTTCATGTGACGCAGCGTTGTAATCTTGAATGTGCAGGCTGTTATTCGCTCGATGAACAGCGCAACGCGTTTCAGGATGCTCCTTTCGAGAGCATGGCTCGCGTTTTTTCTGAGCTTGGTTCTCATAACGTCTCTCAAGTTGTTATTTCAGGCGGCGAGCCATTTTTGCGCGATGATCTTCCGGGACTGCTTGCCTATGCGAAGCTTGAGTGCGGAATCCCTTCGATTGTCGTACTGAGCAACGGTCTATGTATGACAGCTGACCAGCTGAAACGAGTTGCGCCGTTCGTAGATCGCGTATCGATTTCTTTCGATGGCTGTTCTGATGATTCGGTTGCCTATATTCGTGGAAAGCAGCGCTTTTCTGAGTTGGTCAAGGCGGTTGAAGCGGTCAAAGCAGCTGGGATCCCAGGACATATTATTGCCACCATTCATGCGAAAAATATCGACGACATTGATGATTATCTGAGGATTGCTGAAGAGCTTAATGTGACCATTGGCTTTAGCTTGCTTTCCTGTTCGTGCGATGATCCCGCCTTAGGCCACCTTGTTCTTGACGAGAAGGCACAAACAAATCTTGGTCTCGCGATGCTTACGGCGGGCAAGGGTGGACCGCTACCTGTTTCTGATTCGCCCATAGGAGCTAGCTTGACAGTAAAGCAATCCTGCGGAGCGGGATTTGGGATTGTTAGCGTTGGGGCAGACGGGACCGTATATCCTTGCCACATGCTCCATCGTCGCGAATTAGCTATGGGGAACCTTTTTACCGATTCTCTCGGAAACATACTTACAAGCGAGAGTGGCGATACTTTTAAAAGCTTGTCCACGGAAGAATTTGAAGACTGTGCAGGATGTGATTACGAACGCCTTTGCGGAGGCGGCTGTCGTGCTCGTTCGGTTTTCGGTTCCGGAAATTTGACTTCTAAAGATGCCTATTGCGGCATGATGAAAGAGTTTTTCAGCGGATACGGCAAAATGCTCAAGTCCGCAGTAGCAAACCAAGGGAGGAGGTGAAGTTATATGTTGTTCCATAGTGAAGCCGAAACTCTGTCTTCTTGCGCTATCGTAGGATATGTCATCTGTTTCAAGGTGGGAATGTAGATTCAAGTTTCGAAAGCACTAGCGAATGGCTCCTGGTTTATTTGGGAGCCATTTATTCTATATAGAATTTTTTCAGTGGTACTTTGCCTTGTTTGGAAGTGGCTTGGTCATTGTATTGACGATATTGTATGCGGGGGTAAGCTTCGTGCGTGCAAAGTGCGAAGTGTGAAGTAATGCAGCGATGGCTTATAATAAAATTATTATGCAAAGGCGCAGAAAGAGTAGGTAAATAATGCCGACAAGTGTTAGCGAGGTTCAAGAAACCGAATCATCATTAGAGCGGCTAGGGAAAACGAGTAGGATTATCTCACGGTTGTTTGGAATTGCATTTGCATTGTTTTGCACTGCATGGGCAATAATGTTTGCTGCACTTTGTATCTTGGCATTCTTTCCTGGATTTATCTCTGATTCGCCCTCGATTGGCTTGATGCCTATTGTGATGTGTATCGTGTTTGGCTCATTGGTCGCAATTCTGCTTAGATCTGCTTGGCAGGTTTTTCGCGATGTTCCAAAAGGCGGCTCACCTTTTTCGAGAACGCAAGTCAGAAGAATTCGCCGTATAGCGTATGTTTTGCTCGCTTATGCTGTTGCAGAAATGATATTTTCGGCAGGTACTGCATTGCTTGTAAGCGGTGGCGATACTGTTATTGGGTATTCGGTCACTAGTGGTCAAGATGTCCCTATTATTTCAATAAATGTTGGTATGTTTGCATTTTCAATTATCTTCTATTGTCTTTCCCTAGTTTTCGAGTATGGTACTCTTTTGCAGAGATTGTCAGATGAAACACTTTAGTGGTGAGATGGAATAAGATGCCGATTGTATTACGACTAGATCGCATTATGGCCGATCGGAAGATGTCTCTTAATGAGCTCTCTGATAAGGTTGGCATCTCCAATGTGAACATGTCCCGCATAAAAACTGGCAAGATTAGAGCCATTAGGTTTTCGACGCTTGAAATGATCTGTGAAACGCTTCAGTGTCAGCCAGGTGATATTCTTGAATATGTTTCTAACTACAATGAGCCTGCGGTTTATTTACAGGATTCTGACGACGATTCTACGGAATAGTTGCGGCAGCAAAAAGCCGCTGATCATTCTCTATACTTCGAAGTATCAAATCATAGTATAGGCACACTGATCGGATCCGTGATGTATTGCAGGAATCGCATTTTTTCGCTCATTTGGAAGCTTGCCATTGTGCTTGTTGCTCTTTGGGGTATCTATCTCAACTCAGGGCTTCCTCAAGGAGCGTTTAAGGGTACAACCTTTCTCTACTACACCATGCAAAGCAACATAATCGTGTTTGTGTATTTCGTTTATGTTACCGGCAGGTGTGCGCGCGAGATAAGGGTAGGTGGTACTCGGGGAGGCATTGCTTATTCTCCTGCGGTAAAGGGTGCTGTTACCATGGGTATTATGGTGACGCTGTTGATCTACTGGGTCGTTCTCGTTGGCGCCGATTTTGCGATGGTTCCCAATGGGACTGCGGCTTCCAATCTGACGGTTCATCTTATTGTGCCGCTCATGGCTTTTGCCGACTGGTTGGTCTTTGATAAAAAGGGATCGATCAGGGCACTCGATCCTCTTGCATGGCTTGTCTTGCCCCTGTACTATCTTATTTTCGCAAACATTGCCGCGCCTCTTGGTGCAACGTATCGCGATGGAGCTCGATATCCTTATTTCTTTATCAATCCCGATTTGCTTGGCTGGTCTGATGTTGCTCTCAATATCGCAGTGATAGCGGTGGCATTTTTGGTGCTGGGCTATCTGGTTTTTGGGGTAGATCGGTTGTTGGGACGCTTGGTGGCAATGCGTGCGGAAAGACTTGAGGCAAAGTCAGGTTCTTCGCGGTAAGCGTTTTTGATCCAGTTTTGTGTGCAATTGAGAAACGCGTGCGTTGCGGCAGACGCGCTACCCAGTGACCGTACTGCGATGGCGAGTTCTCGTGTTGTGGGGATTTCTGGTTGCTTGTACACGATATCGAATAGTGGATCTCGTAAGATGAGTTCGGGGAAGATGCTGAACCCGAGCCCTTCGCTAACCATGCCGAGAACCGCGTAATCGTTATCGATTGCATAAGCGGTGTTGGGTGTAACCCCGTGCTTTGAGAAAAGCGCATCCATTTCGGTAAAAGCGCTATTATGGAGCCTGACGTAGGGATACGTTTCTAACGCTTTTTTCGAGAAAAATGGAGCTCCTGTCTCGGGATGATCCTTTGGTAAGACAACGAGTAGGGGATCTTCGCGGAGGGATACTGTCTCGAGTTCTCGACTGATGGGTAGGGCAAAGAATCCGCAGTCAACATCACCGTCCCATACCATGCGCTCGACCTGATCTTGGTCGTCGCTGTTGATGAACTCCAGTTCGATGGTTGGATGTTGATCGTGAAAGAGTTTTGTGATGCCAGGCAACCAGTGGATAGAAGTGCTGGTAAATGAGGCAACGCGAACAATTCCGCATTCAAGGTGTTTGAGCTCGGCGATCTTTGTCTCCAGTTGGCGTTCGCTATTGCGGATGGTGTGGATCAGGGGCAGAAGGGCATGCCCTTCTGCAGTTAGGTGCGTACCGCCGTATTCGCGAACAAAAAGAGGTGTGCCGTATTCTTTTTCGAGCGCGTTGATTATGTAGCTTATTCCAGCTTGGGTGTATCCAAGATCTTCAGCTGCTTGCTTAAAGCTTCCCGTTTCAGAGACCCTAATAAACGCTTCGTATTTTTGATCCGCCATGACTCACCTCGGTATAGCATCGCTTTATTCAACAGGATACATAAGAAAGTCTTGTAATTCAAACAAGTAATTCTCGTTTTACTAATATCATGCGTGACACTACCATGTTTGCAGTCTGCAAGAGTGAGGATGCGCATGAAAAGTTCGCGTTACGCATATGTTTGGTGCATTGTGGCACAAACTGCAATTTTTGGATTTGGCAATGCAATAACAAAAATTGCTTATGACAGCATTTCGCCCTTTTGGTGTCTTGCCATTCGATTTGGCTTGGCGTTGCTTGTGTTCGCACTATTCTTCGGGAAGCGTATTGTGAACCAGCTGCGCACCGCGCAAATGAAAGATTGGCTTCCCGCGGCGCTATGTATGGCTGTTTCGTATATTGCGTGTAATGTTGCGCTCAATCTGACAAGTGCGACCAACGTTGGTTTCTTGGTGGCGCTCCCCATTGTCTTCACGCCCATTATTGCTGCGGTTGTACAAAAGCGCTCATATCGCTTGATCCATGTGCCCTTTCAGGGTATGGCGGTTGTGGGACTTTATCTCCTGTGCTGCAATGGGGGTCAATTCTCCTTTGGGTTGGGTGAGGTTTTGGCGCTTGTTGCGGCAGCGGCGCTTGCGGGGGCGCTTGTGTTTGGAGAACGCGGGCTCAAAAACCTTGATGTCGTGATGGTTTCAGCAGCACAAATCGGCGCAACATTCGTGATCTCTATTGTTGGGGCACTTTTGTTTGAGCCCGTAATTGTGGTGTCTTCGATTCAGCCAATCGCCTGGGCAATTATTGTGTTTCTGGCTCTCTTGAGCACTTGCCTGACATTTGCGCTGCAAAACGTAGCGCTCACGCATCTTTCGGCAACAACGGTGTCAATGGTGTTGTGCGGTGAACCGCTTTTTACAGCAGGCTTCTCGTGGCTCTTCCTTGGTGAAATGCTTACTGGCGTGGGCTATGTGGGTGCAACACTCATTGTGGTGTGCGTGCTTGCTGAAACCTACCTTGATGGTCGCACTGCTCCTATTTGTCTTCCACGTACAGAAAGGCAGCGTGTTCGTTCGCATGCTGAGGTGCCCGATGGCATGTTTTAGGCAAAGCTGGCTGCCCACTCACCGTTCTCAAAGATGATCTCAGTGCTTCCGTCTGCCTTGGTGCCTTCGATGGAGAGATCTTCGGTGCCGATCATGAAGTCGACATGCTGAGCACTCTTGTTGACGCCTGCTTCAAAGAGCGTATCGGCATCCATTTCAGTGCCTCCTTCATAACAGTCGGGGAATCCTTGTCCGAGTGCGAGGTGGCATGAGGCATTTTCATCGTAAAGCGTGTTGTAAAACAAGATGCCAGTCTGGCGAATAGGTGAGGTGTGGGGGACGAGCGCTACCTCACCGAGGTGTGAAGCATTCTCATCTGTCTCAATAATGGACTTAAGTGTTTCGTATCCTTGTTCCGCCGTAAAGTCGACTACGCGGCCTTCGGAAAACGTGAGAGAAAAGTTATCGATCAGCGTGCCATTGTGGATGAGAGGAAGTGCCGAAACAACCGTGCCATCTGCTTGTAGGCGATCGGGCGAGGTGAATATCTCTTCGGTTGGAATATTGGGAAAGAACGTTGTTCCTGATTTCGTTGTATCGCCTCCACCGTTCCAGAGATGCTTTTTTGGGAGGCCAACCGTGAAATTGGTGCCTGAAGCATTTGAAAAGTGCAACGAACTAAAGTGATGAGCGTTTAGCTGTTCGATTCGTGCGGCGAAACTCGAGCGATGATCTTCCCACGCAGCAATAGGATCATCGGTGTAGACGCGTGCGGTGGTAAAGATGGCATCCCAAAGCTTTTGCGTTGCCTCTTCGTCAGTGATTCCTGGAAAGACTTTTTGTGCCCAGATGGGGGAAGCGGCACCCGCGATACACCAGACGTTGTTGCCGAAGTTAAGTGCGTCGTAAAATTCCTTGCATCCAATACGCGAAGCCCGTGCTTTAGCGGCGGCCTTGGTAGGATCGATGCCCGTCATTGCTTCAGGGTCATCGGAGATGATAGAGAGTACGGCGGCGCCTTTGCGAACCATTGAATTGTTGAGCAGCGCGGTCCATTCTGGCACCGTTTCAAAAACTTCAAGCTCGCAGTATTCGTAATGCATGCGTGATATTTTTTCATCATAATATTCAACCGTAACGTGGCGTGCGCCGTGCTCATAAGCAATGCGAGTAAGGAGTTGAGCAAAGGCTGAGGTTTGCACGGGGGCGGATAAAAATAACTCTTGTCCAGATTGCAGGTTGCATCCTGCTTCGATAATGAGTTGTGCGTAACGCTCAAGGTTTTCCTCAAATTGAGAGTCGATGATTGCCATTGCTATCCAATCGGTTGCGGTAATGTTTTGAGCACTCTTGGGGTTTCGTGAGGCTTTCGATGGCTACAATTCTAGCAAGAATCTGTGCAAAAAAATGAAGTATACAGTATTTTTTGTAACGAATTAGCTTTTAAACTGCCAGTTCAGAATGTAATTCGATCGTCCGCAACCAAAAGTTGCTAAAAATTCCAACTGAAATAGGTCGAATAGCTCCAACCGCAACCGTAAGCTTGGATAAGGTACTATGAATGAATACCGAAGAAAGGGTCAATAATGAACGTAGAGATCGCGGAGCGCCTCGCGGTAAGGCGCAAGGAAGCGGGGTTTTCCCAGGAGAGTTTGGCTGAACGACTTGGAGTGTCGCGTCAGGCTGTTTCGAAATGGGAACGCTCGGAGTCTTCCCCCGATACTGATAATCTTATTGCGCTTGCGAAGCTGTATGGCGTTTCACTTGATGATCTTTTGTATGTTGATGGTAGCATTGAAGATGATATTGAATTCGAAGCAGCTGATCGTGCTGCCGCGCGGGAATCGAACACTACTGCATCGGTTGACGCTGGCTCTGGTGCCAATGAAGCGACAAGCTCTGAGGCGGGTCCGAATTGGACCTCTGCTCGTGTAGCGCCTGAGTCTCCTGAGCCACCGATGGGCTCGGATCAAAAAGACAATCGTGGCCCTTCTTTCAGCAATCCTGATTCTGTTCGTGTAAGCCCTGCAGGCGTTCATGTTTTGGATGGCGATGATTACGTTCATGTCTCATGGCGCGATGGCGTACATGTTAAGGATTCCAAAAAAGGTGACGAAGTTCATGTTGGTTGGACGGGTATCCATGTGAAGGAGGGCGGCGAAAGTCGCGCTCGTGCTGGTCGGGGCAAGGGTGATAATTCGTGGTTTGTCGCTGGTGATGATGAGGGTAATACCGTTGGTTGGGCGGGCGACGGCGTAGAGATCAACGGCGAACATTTTGACACCTGGCAAGAAGCGCATGATCGATATAGCTATGGCGGCTTTCGTCAACCGAGCGGTTACACGGTATGCGGCGAACGCTTCGATACGCTTGATGAGGCCAAAGCGAAGTATGGGGATGAAGTCGGAAAGAGCATTCCTGTGCGGAAGCATTACAAGGTGAGCTCGTGGTTGAAGTTCCCTTATCCGCTCGTCGTAATTATTGCGTATTTGTCGGTAGGATTTGCGGCAGATGCGTGGGGGACTGGATTGTTCTTGTTCTTCACTATTCCTGCGTACTATATGCTCGGTTACGCGATTCAGTCGCGCAGGATCGCTCATTTTATTGGCGGGCTGTATCCCATTGCTGCTTCGGCATGGTTTTTGTGGATGGCGTTTGTTGAAGGTGCACCCCATCCAGCTTGGGTCATTTTCTTGACGATTCCCGTGGTGGAATGGGTTGTTCACTCCGTTTCTCGTTGGTGGCGTCGTCGCAAGAAGGAAAAAGAAGCAACAGTTATTGAAGTTGAGCCCGAAGCGCAATAGGTTTACTGGAGGCGCACTGAAGCGGCCTGGGTGCTGGGTATATATACAACTAGTCTCCGAGCTGTTCCGATAGTTCCATCCACTGGTCTTCAAGCTCATTGATCTGATCGCGAACGGTTTGCAGTTTTGCTTGCATATCGCCAAGGCCTACGAAATCCGATGGATCAAGAGTGTGCATTTCTGAGGCAATGCGGTCAGCTTGGTCTTCCAGTGTGGCAATTTTTCGTTCGGTTGCAGCGAGCTGTTTGCGCGCCTGAAAGGCTTCACCGCCCGTGAGAGTTGGCTTGTTGCTTGGTGACTCAGCGGCTTCTGATTGGGAAGAGTTTGCTTGTTTCTCGGGTGTTTGCTGTGCTGGAGTTTCGCGTTCATCAAGGATTTTCAAAAACTCATCGACACCACCAGGCATATGACGGATGGAGCCATCAATGAGGGCGTACTGGTTGTCTGTGACGCGTTCCATAAGGTAGCGGTCGTGGCTTACGAGGATGAGCGTGCCTGGCCACGAGTCAAGAAGATCTTCCATGATGGCAAGCATGTCGGTATCCATATCATTGCCAGGTTCGTCGAGGATGAGAACGTTGGGTTCCTGGAGAAGCGTGAGCATCAGTTGTAGGCGACGCTTCTGGCCGCCGGACAGATCAGATACGCGGGCTTGTAAGTGTCCGCGCTCGAATCCGAGTCGTTCCAGTAGTTGCGCGGGCGTGAGGCTTTTACCGCCCACAATATAGCGAGCTTTATAACGACCGAGCACTTCGCGCACGCGGTCATCGGCGAGTTCTTCAAGTTCATCAAGTCGCTGGGACAATACGGCAATCTGTACGGTCTTCCCGATTTTTACGCGACCTTTCGTCGGGGGGAGTTCGCCTTGTAAGACGCGCAGGAGCGTGGTTTTTCCCGCACCGTTTTCACCGAGGATGCCATAGCGATCTCCTGGTCCAATGAGCCAAGTCAAATCATCGAGAATCGTTTTGTTTCCAAAAGACTCGGAGATGTTCAAGAGATCGATGACCTGCTTGCCAAGGCGTGCTACTGCAACGCGTTTAAGCTCAAGAGGATCGCGTGCTGGAGGCTCGTCGGCAATCAGCTCACGGGCGAGGTCCATGTGAAATTTTGGCTTGGTAGCGCGCGCTCGAGCGCCGCGCGAAAGCCAAGCGAGTTCTTTGCGGGCAAGATTTTTGCGCTTCTGTTCAGACACTTGCGCGACGCGTTCGCGCTCGACGCGTTGTAGGATGTAGGCTGAATAGCCGCCTTCAAATGGCTCCACTATGCCATCGTGGACTTCCCACATGCTCTCAGCTACTTCGTCAAGGAACCATCGATCGTGTGTAACAACAAGCAGCGCTCCTTCGCCTTGCGGCCAGCGGCGCCTGAGATGCTCAGCAAGCCATGCGATAGCGCGAATGTCGAGGT
>JAVWLC010000056.1:0-10170 GCA_036638175.1 Raoultibacter sp.
CGTGGGATCCATCATAGGGCGTAACGTCGTTTGCGACTGGTTGTTTTTCACGGTTGGTGACTAGGATGACCATGCCTACAATCATAAGCATGCCGATGATATCGATAAAAGAGACAGCGGTATTGAGCCAAACGGCAGAAATAAAGGTGGCAGCAACAGGCTCAATACATCCGACCAATCCAGCTTTGACGGGTCCCGCATCGGTAATGCCTTGGAGGTAAAGAACGTAGGCGGCAACCGTACCAATAACCACCATAAGCGCAAGAACAAGTGCGACGGTACCATCTACGGCAACGGGAATAGTCCAGGGTCGCACAAACACTGTGGCCACAACACCTGCAATCAGCATAGCTAGTCCTGTGACAATAAGACTGCCCCATTTTTTGAGCACCTTAACAGGCAGGAGGGTATAAAACGCCAGAGCAATTGCGGAAATACCACCCCAAAAAAGCGCTTCAGGAGGAATGACGAGCGTGTCAAAACGTCCTTGTGTTGCAATAAGGACAGTTCCTCCCAGCGCTAGAAGGAGCCCGATGGCTTCGCGCACTTTAGGAAGTCGGCGAACGCGGATGCAGACGTAAAACATAATGACGAGTAACCCAAGTCGTTCAAGAACCGTTCCCGTTCCCGCATTTGTATACGAAATGGCCGTGAGATAGCTCATTTGCGTGAGTAAAACTCCAAGCAACGCAAATCCTGCGATTTGGATGAGTGAGGTGCGATCACGGAGTGCTGCGATGAGGCTTTTTCGGTCTTTTATCAGACAGATTACGAGAAAAATAGCAGCTGCAGAGAGAAGACGTACGCAGGTAATCCACGATACAGGAATGTTGTAGCTTGTTGTGAGCAGTTGAGCGCAAGTACCAGAAAATCCCCAGCAGGTGCCACCTGCGGCGGCGCATATAATGCCGCGAATAACGTGGCTCTTTTGCGTACTCACGAAAGATCATCCCCCCGTAAAGAAAAAATAGCTTGGTGGTGTTCACGAACGAATTGTTGCACATGCACAAGATAAGGGAAAGCTTTTGAGAGCGGGGGAGTTTGACGATGTGGTTTTCTCTCCATATGGCGCATGCCCTTTCTTTTGCACCTCACGTAATTCAACTCTGTGTTGTGGGAAAACCTATGAAAATTCCGTTCAATGATCGGTTCAACCATTTGTAGTGTATTGCTGCGTAAAACAATCAACGATGAGGAATATGATAGGGTATACAAGCCAAGATCACACGCGGTTTCGCGGGAAGAGGTCGCCGATCGTCTATGTTTGAGCGAAGTAAAAATACGGGGGGTTTTACGCTCGCTGAATTACTGCTTTCAATAGCTATTATTGTTGTGCTTGCGGCTCTTGCTATTCCCTCAATTAGCCTTGTCCAAAAGAATATGCGCATGCTTGAACTTGATTCGGCTGCAAGTGATATTGCCTCTGCCGCTCAGCAGCAGATGACAACAATGAAAACAGGCGGCACTTGGACGGCACTTATCGAAAAGCACAGCGAGCTTATTGCTGAATCCGCTCAAGCACAGGGCGTTCCTGTCAATATCCAAGAGAGCCGCAGTCATGAAACCGACCTGTATTTCATGACTGCCGATCAGGCACGAACTTTAGGGATTCTCCCCGAAAGCTCTATTGACGATGATGTTCGCAATGGTGACTATGTGATCGAGTACAGCGTGTCCACGGCAACGATATTTGGTGTGTTTTATACCGATGGTAAGGCGGGCTTCTTTCAAGAAGCGGCTGACGTCAGTCTAGAAAAGCCTGTGGAAGAGTATTACATTCGAGGATCACTAGCGGACTCTGAAAAGAAGCGAGATCAAGAGAATCGGCTCAAGGCAGATCCGCTGATTGGGTATTTTGGGGGCACCCCTGCTGGGACAACGCGCACAGTAGCGCTTACGAATCCGGTCATCTGGGTGAACGATGAAGGCAAACTGTGCATTCAGGACCCAAATCTTTCGAAGCATTCCGATTGGAATACGATGCTCGAAGTGTTTATCGAGAATAAAAAAACAGGCACCACGGCAACGCTTGCGTTCTCGAGTTTGCAAGGGAAGGCATTCGACACAATCTTTACGATAGGGACTGATCTTGAGGCAGGGAACCAAAAACTTTTCGACAACAAAGGTTTAACTAAATTCTATTCGGTTGATTATCGTGATGCGCTCGATATGACAGCGAATATTCCTGATACTTATACCTTTGAGCTAGATATGATGAAGAACTCATCTGATGCGTACCTTAACAATCTCGTCAAAGATTTTACCTACGGGGATCCGATCAAAGTTACCGCAACGGTAAAAACGAATCAAAAGCCGTGTGTTCCTGCAACAGCAACGGCGACCATTGAGTGGCCTAAACCCGTTTCTATGGTGCGAGTTTTAGTAACGAATCCCGATGCTGCTACTGAAAGCGAAAGGGCCAGTTACATCACGGGCGCCTATGCGGCTCCTGATGCGTATGTTGTTGACAGCGCGGGCAAAAAATCAGAAACCATTAAAGGCTTGTCGATCACCGAAAACTATATCCTCGCTAACACCAATGCAGCGCTTACTGCACAAAATGGCGAAGCGAAGAATCAGCGCTATACGGGAATAAGAGTTGCTCGATCAAGTCTCATAAGCGCGCAAGGGGCGCTTTTAGCATCGATTGGTTCATACAAGAGCTCGAAGACGCAATCTCTTCATCAGTATCAAATCCAAGAAATTTGGGTTGGTATCGGCTCTAACTCTGAGACAAGTATCAAACAACGTATTGGCTATCTCAGCGATAACAAATGGACATGGGCAAACGGCGCCGGTACGGTCTTTTCAACCTGCTTTAACGCAGCTCAATTGAGCGCAGGTATGAATACTGTGGGCATTACGTCTTTGACTGTTAGTCCGGATAAGGCAGAAGAAGCTCTTCGTGCGCTTGGGTATGAAGGAACCGAAAGCATTGCATTCTATATTCGGACAGCTCCGAGTATTGATGATGCTCGAGTCTTTTTTACTGGCCAAACGTCGACGCTGGGGCATGAACAAATCGGAGGAGAACTCCCTGATATTATTGCCGCTTTGAAACAAGACGGCGTTACGGTGAGCGCTCGCAATGCAACAAATGAGACCGCAAAAAACGTTAGGCAGCGTTTTGAGACAGAGTTTGGATGCTCTTCTTCTGGATCGGTGTGGTCCTTAACCAATGAGGAAGACTCTGGGCAAACGGATATGAATAACGAACCGTTTCCCGACAACGACAACAAAGACATAAGACTGTACTATGCCATAACTCCAGCGTTTGGATTTGGGGCGTCGTCCCAAAGTGGTGCGAATAATCTCGATTATGCTGCATCAAATACGGCATTGTGGTATTACTCCGAACGAACAGCAACCGTTTACGCGCAAGCGATGGTGCATGATGCGCGTGACGCAGTCGAGAAATCATCCTATTATTGGCTGGTAACTCCCCAAGGTGGTACGTCTGATTTTGAGTTTAGGACGAATCAGGATTATTTGTTCTATCGGGTTTTGAAGTTTTATGAAACCTATGATCCAACCAATAGCGCGTTCAATAAAGCAACTGGGTTGCCGATCCAATACGTGCCTTATTCAGTGCAGAGTAACACTGCTTGCACCGAAGCGGTGTTGCCAACGTTGCCTGATAAGGTCGATCCTTACGGAACAGTTCTGTCTCGTTTTCTCGGTTGGAAAGCAACCGAAACGTATCCAAGTGGGAGTGCTTCGTCCCTTATGACGGCAGGTAGTCTTGTTGGGACCTACCAGGATAACCTTGCTTTTGTAGGAACTAACCTTGTCGCTCAATACAAAACGGAAGAAGATAAAGGAACAGGGTTGGTCTACCTTGAATATTCCGATGAAGCAAAAACTCAAGTGAGCGGATGGTATGGATACCTTGGCAGCGAGCAAGAGCAAGCTGCCAATCGATTGACCGATAGCAACACAATAGCTGCCTGGCAGTATGGTTTGCTTACTGCGGTAGGCGCAAAAGAACCGAAAAACCTAACGGGGACGGGCTTTTTTGAGACAAACTTGATGAAAGTAGAACAACCCGTTGTTATCGAAGGCGTTGAGTATACGCTTTGGCTTATCAACACCAACGAAAGTGCAATGCGGAGTGAAACCAGAACATTCACCTATGCTGGTAGCAAGGGTACCGTCACATATTCGTTCAACCTAAACTTCGCAGCAGCGGTTGCTAAAGATGGTGCAATAAGTAGTGCGTGGGGAGCTGAGATTCCGTGGCAGGTACGTCATTCCGATCAATTTCTCGGATCGGTGGTCCCTGGACATAAAAATCAAGCTATTTATCTGACACAGAATTTTACTCAGACGCATGACATTGATATGTCGACCGTGAAAGATAGCTATAAGATCGGTCAAGACAATGCATTTACGGGTACGTATGACGGTCAAAACCATGAGATTAGAGGATTTGAGCGGGCAAACTACTTTATATCCTACAAAGATGGGGAACGAAAGACACAAGGCTTTTCTGTCAAAAGCCCCACGCTGGGATACGGACAAGGGTTGTTCCCTTACGTAAAAGGCGATGGCAGCAGCGACGTTGTATTGAGCAATATTAAGCTTGTTGCATCAGGAAGCGATCTCTCTTCGTACGGAACGGACTCAAATGCGAATTTTGGCTGGCTCGCAGGTCTTGTTGAATCGGGTAAAGTTGAAAACTGCTCGTTGATCGGTTATGACCAGGACGGCACTGTTGTTTCGTACGGCAATGAAGTTCAGCTTACCTTGCGAAATGCTTCAACAGGAACCAATGTTGCAGGTATTTTGATAGGAAAAACGAGTCAAACCATTGTCGAAAATGTGGCAGTGGAAGGAATAAGCGCTACGTATATATGCCGCACTTCAGAATGGGGTAGTCCCCTGATTTTGGGAGGCATTATTGGTACAGTAGAAGACGGAAGTGTAACATCGAGTTCCATCAAGAACATAGGCATTAGCCTTTCCGATACAAACATGTTGAGGTTTAATACTCTTGCTTATTTTGGCGGCATCGCGGGTCGGGCTGAGCAGAGCACCATTCAAAAATGTACGCTCGAAACCACAGCGCTCTCGCTTCCTGGTTTTATCGCGATTAATGGGGGCAGTGCCGCTTACGGCATTATTGCGGGATCCATTGCGGGATCGACTGTTTCTGACAATACGATAACCGACCTAGCAGTCTCGATACCACACGCAGCAGTGTTTAACACAGGGAACGGTTCTCTTGTATTCGGTGGTTTTGTTGGCGCTTTGAGCGTTGTCAATGGCGATAACGCTTCGTACGTTCAGAACAATCTCATTGCACGAACAACACTGTCACTTGCTAACAATCAAGACGTGCGAACGATGACCTTTGGTTGGGGAGCAGGTTGGCTTGGTTTTGGGACCGTCGATAGCAATACAGGAAATGACGCTGCCCTTTTCTACCGGATCGGCGAAGGCGAATATCAAGAAGTCGTTAACGAGGTTGGGCGATGACGACGAGGAGAGATGATCAATCGCAATCAAGGAGTTTGTCGACGGTATCGTACCGAGTGGAGCTATCGGCTCAGCAAAGTGCGCGCATCGGTCTGAAGAATCGCATTTTAAAAGCCAAACTTATGCGCGATACCTCAGGTTCATCGGTTCTCATCGCACTTGTATTTTTCCTGATTTGTGCAATTATCGGATCAATAGTTGTTACGGCCGCATCGGTTAATTCGAAGGTAACGGCAACATATCGAGAAGCTCAGCAAGCTGAATACGTAGTAACAAGTGCAACGCGCGCGCTTGGCGATTTGGTTGAGGGCTCGCAGATTACATGGACCTACGATGAAGGTTCGACAAAGCCTTCTTTTGGAAACGAAGATAGCTACAAAGAGTGCGCAACGATCTTGAAGCATGTTTGGATAACGTATGGTGATGCAATTTGGTCGGCTCGTGCCAGTGGCGCTGACTATAGCGTTCCTGAAGTGTTTACGCTTTCGATAAAGGATATGAAAGACACGTACGCTCGCGTTGTTGTTGATCGAGATCTCAATATCGAGCTTGTATTGAGCCTTGATGAAGTGCAATCAACGACGAGCGAATATAACGAAACAGCCTATCTCCAGGCTGAGCCTTCTTATGACAGCTCCGGAAAACTGCTTTCCCTCTCATGGGCTGATGCCCGTATTGTTAAAACCGCAGACGATGTGAGCGGCGATAAATCATGAGCCTAGAAAATCGTACCGCGAAAAAGCTCCAATCGACCCAGGGTGACACCCTTGTAGAAGTACTCATTGGACTTCTTATTGTGGTATTGGCCGTAACGTTGTTGGCAACCATGATTGTCGGATCAACCAAAGTGACTTCGCAAAATGAATCCGTCATGAAAAGCCTTTACGAAGCGGAAAGCCTGTTATCAAGTCGGTCGGCGACGGTTAAGAATCCCGATGTCACTGAACTACGAATAACGGGAGACACGTCAACCTATAGTGACAGTGTGGCTATTGAAGCGTATGAAACCGATGGCTTTGCCTGCTATGACCTTGCTGTGAGTAAAGAAGGCCTCAATGAGTAAGCAACGCAACCTCATCGAGAAATCTCACACGCAAGGTGACCTCCGTACATGCAGTAAGAGCAAAGGGGCCAATCCCCTGCAAAGTTTGAAAGCCACCCTGAGCGATACGCGAGGCTTTGTCCTTGCTGAACAGGTAATAAGCATCGTGTTTATCGGTCTTCTGTGTGTGGTGATCGGTGTAGGTCTTACAGCTGCATTTCAGTCATATCGCACGGCTCAAGAAACAACGCGCGCGCATGAGCTGCTTACACGTGCCGTCTCCGAGGTAAGTGACGATCTAGCGTTTGCCCGCGCAATCGATGGGACAGGTGTGGACTGTGCCTATATTAGTCCGACAACAAATACGCTTGTACGATTGGGCAATGATGTAAAGGGTTCTGGCATTGTACTTATGGACGCAGCTTCGAAATCAGATTCAACCACGGGTTTACTCAATGGAGCAACTACGGGTGGATCGACGGATTTTTCAGGTGACGCCGTCTCTTCAAATGAGGTTCTTTTCGTTCCTTCGTCACAGGGACTTACGGTAGCGATCTCTGATGTAGAATGCAATAGTGACCAAAAAAGTAATACTTTGCAATGGAGCTATCGGATCGAGATTCTTCGTGCAACCGATGGGGTTGTTCTTGCTGACACTGATATGGTAGTAGCTTGGATAGGGTAGGATATGGAATATAAGCGGTTAGGTGATGTGCTTATCGATGCTGGGCTGATCAACGCCGAGCAACTTGATACTGCGCTCAACCGTCAAAAAGGGACCAATCTTCGTTTGGGTGAAGTCCTTATCCAGGACAACGTTATTACTGAAACAGAGCTTATCGAGGCGCTGCAAATGCAGCTTGGTATTGAGTTTATCGATCTTTCTCAATACGTTATTCCGCCTGAAATGAGCCACGTTGTTTCCAAAAATGTTGCTCGGACCTACGATGTGGTGCCCGTCAAGGCAACAGCTGATGAGCTGTACCTTGCCATGAGCGATCCTCTCAACTTTGTTGCGGTTGAAGAGATTAAGGCCGCTTCGCGAAAGCGTGTTGTACCCATGGTTGCAACCAGCGACGCTGTTCAACGTGCAATCATGACGCTTTATGGAAATGAAGGCGCTGTCCGAGCAATCGAAGAGATGAAAACTGAGATGAGGCAAACCGATGACATATCGGTGTTTTCTTCTTCGACGTTGGGAAATGATTCCGATGCTCAAAGCGCTCCTACTATTCGTTTGGTGAATAGCATAATCGAGCGCGCTGCGACTGAGCGAGCAAGCGATATTCACCTTGAGCCGCGCGAGGAAAACGTTCATGTACGGATGCGTATCGATGGAGTACTGCGTACTATTCTCACGGTTCCCAAAGAGCTTCAGCAAAGTGTTATAGCCCGCTTAAAAATTATGGGCTCGATGAATACGTCAGAGCGGCGGATTCCTCAAGATGGTCGTGCGAATGTTCGTTTGAAGAAACAAGATATTGATCTGCGTATTTCAACGTTGCCAACCATCCATGGTGAGACGGTTGTGGTGCGTTTGCTCGACAAGAGTACTAACTTGCTTGATGCTGAAGGCATTGGTTTGCGTGGGCATGATTATGACTTGTATAAAAAACTTATTAACTCGAACAATGGCATGGTTCTTATTGTAGGGCCAACTGGTTCAGGGAAAAGTTCGACGATGTATACGATGATCCGCGAGCTTTCTTCTGATGCCATTAACCTGGTGACTCTTGAAGATCCTGTTGAGTACAATATTGATGGCATCAATCAGGTACAGATCAACGAAAAGGTTGGCATGACGTTTGCGGGTGGCTTGCGGGCAGTGCTACGGCAAGACCCTGACATTATTGCGGTTGGAGAAATTCGCGATGGTGAAACCGCAGAAATTGCTGTTCGTGCAGCCATAACGGGACACCTTGTCCTTTCGACAGTCCATACGTATGACGCAGCATCAACGATTGATCGCTTGATTGATATTGGTGTTGAGCCGTATCTGATTGCTAGCGGCGTTCGTGGCATTGTATCGCAACGTCTCGTGCGCTGTGTTTGCCCCCATTGCCGCACGGAATACACACCGAGCTACGAAGAGCTTGCCAATCTTGGCTTGCCAAACAATCCCGCTACTCGTTTTTATCGCGGTATGGGATGTCCTTTATGTTTCAACACGGGATACAGGGGGCGAACGGGGGTCTTCGAATTTCTCATGCTTGATCATGATTTGCGTTCCCGCATTACGGGAGGAGCAACGCGCGAAGCTTTGCAGCAAGCAATTGAATCATCAGGTCGGCATAGGGCTATGTACCAAAGTGCTCAGCAGCTTGTTCTTGAAGGAATTACGACCTTCGACGAAGCTCGTAAAGTGATGACGGAAATAGAATAGAGGACATGTGAGTATTCATGATGTCATAGTTACTGCACACGAGATGGCTGCTTCAGACATTCATCTTGTTTGTGGACTGCCGATAAAATATCGAGTGGGCGGTCGACTTATTTCTGCAGGTGAGGATATTCTTACGCACGAAGATTGCGAACTGTTGGCCCGCGATCTTGCGGGTGAGCGGTACGAGAGTATACGCGAAATTGGAGAAATAGACTTTGCGCGCACCATCGCGGGCGTTCGTGTTCGCATTAACTTGTTTCGGGCCCAAGGACATGTGAGTGCGGCACTCCGTTTGCTTTCTGATCAAATCCCTGAGCTTGAAACGTTGGGCTTGCCCCCGATGGTCATGGATTTTTCAAAGCTGCAGCGAGGTCTTGTTGTGGTTACGGGAGAGACAGGAAGCGGTAAATCAACAACGCTAGCTTCTCTCATTGATAGAATCAATCGCACACGATCTGAAAACATTATCACGATGGAAGATCCCATCGAATATATCTATACCCCAGATCAGTCGATTATTTCCCAACGGGAAATTGGCCAGGACACGAAGAGCTACCATAATGCTTTGCGCGCAGTTTTGCGCGAGGATCCTGACATTATTCTTATTGGAGAAATGCGAGATCTTGAAACAATCCAAACTGCATTAACGGCAGCTGAAACGGGGCATCTGGTGTTTGCAACGCTGCATACGAAATCAGCAGCTGACTCAGTCGACCGCATAGTTGATGTTTTTCCCGATGGTTTGCAGCATCAGATTCGCATGCAGCTTTCAACGTGCCTTGTTGCGATTCTTTCACAGCAGCTGTTGCCCCAACGTGACGGAGTTGGCCGTGCGCTTGCGTGCGAGCTCATGATGGTAACGCCAGCGATTCGGAATCTTATTCGTGAGGGCAAAACGCCGCAAATTGCCAGTTCGCTTGCGACTTCGGCAGCGGTTGGCAGTACCACCATGGATAATGCACTCATCAATTTATATCGACAACGAGTTATCGACACTGAGACGGCTCGAGAACATGCTCATGACAGTGAATACATGGTAAGGAACACGATGTAATGTCGAGGTTTACGTACAAAGGAATCACCGAAGGCGGCATGACTGTCGATGGCGTTGTTGAGGCATTTGATGAGATTGAAGCCATGGAGCTGGCTCGTATGCAGTGTCGCATCGTGCAAGCGGTCAATCCCGTGCGTGAAAGCAAAAATATTCTTGCGATGGACGTCACTAAACCACGCGTTAAGCCGAAGGTTCTTGCAATGCTATGTGCTC
>JAVWLC010000057.1:0-10139 GCA_036638175.1 Raoultibacter sp.
TGCTGCTTTTGGATTTACAAAAACAAATGCGCAAATTAATTTAGGCGATAAAGCGCAGAATGCTCGAAGTTAAAATTTCGTGACCAGAAGGCATTCCTACTAGAATGGCAGTTTCTCCTACGAGACCGATAACCTGTTGTGCCAGCACAATGCCATAAACAACTCTGAATTTCTCAGGATGTGCGATGGCGATGGGATAGGTGGTATTCCACATCAGAAAAGCAACGCCAAGTCCCTGAATGGCTATTGACCCTGGTATGCCAGACAGTTCGTACGAGCTCACGAATGCGTCAGGCCATATTACAAACTGAATGGCGCATTGTACGTTAACTATGAAGACGAAGAAGAGAGCGCATCGTGCAAACCACAGCGCAAATTTACTTGCGAGTATCGTGCTATCCAAACTAATCGTCTCCTCGGGTGCGGCCATTGTGGTGACAGTATTATAGCGGTTGCTCAAGCGATCGCTAACGCTAACGGTGAGGTGAAGCTTAACCATACGGGAAAACGCTGATCAAATCGCGGCCATAACAGAAAAGACGAGGTGTATGAGGAGTGATATACTGTCGGTTTGCAAGCAAACCCGCATGTGAAAGGTGCATGAAGGCATGATTATCAAGAAATCTCCCGCTGAAATTGAAGCCATGAAAGAGGCTGGTCGTGTTTCAGCTAAGGTGCTTCGTGAAGTTGGTGCACGCGTACAACCCGGAGTCTCAACGCTCGAGCTTGACCGTTTTGTCGAGACACTTATTCGACTTGAGGGCGCTGTTCCTGCCTTCAAGGGATACGGTGGCTTCCCTGGGTGTATTTGCGCGTCGGTTAATGAGCAGATTGTTCACGGGATTCCTTCTGCAGACGTGATCTTACGTGAGGGCGATATCCTTTCAATCGATACGGGAGCAATTGTTGATGGTTGGGTAGGGGATAACGCGTGGACGTATCCTGTTGGTAAGATTTCCGAGGAGAAGAAAAAGCTTCTCGAAACGACGGAAAAATGCATGTGGGCAGGCCTCGATGCGGCGCGTCCTGGCAACCGACTCGGTGATATTGGTGCTGCGGTGCAAGAGATTGCTGAAGCGGAAGGTTACGGAGTTGTTCGTGAGTATGTGGGTCATGGTATTGGGCGGGATATGCACGAGGACCCCAACGTTCCCAACTACGGACGTCGCCATACGGGTATTCTTCTCGAACCGGGTATGGTATTCGCTATAGAGCCCATGATTAATCTCGGTACGTACAAGACAAAGCAGATGCCCGATGGCTGGCTTGTTGTTACGCGCGATGGCTTGCCTTCAGCTCACTTTGAAAAGACCGTTGCAATTACCGAAGATGGCCCCGTAGTTCTCACTACCGAAGAAGGGCACAAGCGCCCCGTGTAGGGGCTGCTTTAAAAGACTTATAGAGCTCTGATCGTAGGCCTTATTCCACCAGCTGTTTTCCGCCCGTGTCCCAATAGAACCGCTTGAACTTTGGGATTTGGTTCATGTACATAACCATGGCCCAGAAGTTATGCGTGATTGAATCGGGTGCATAGCGAAGCGGATAGCGCTCAGGTGTGCGGCGATACAGATCGAGGGACTGCGCAAGCCGCTCTTTGTTTACCATGCTCCGCTTGAGCACGTATTGGGGAACGCAGCAATAGAGGAACGGATCGTACGCTTCCTTTTCAGGAATAGTGTTGCCGAGTACGAAATCCTCAACAATAGTCTCCGCGAAGTTGACGCCACCCAAACTCACATAATAGGTGTTGCGGCCGCAGCGGGTGTTGACCTCGAAGAAACGGAAGCTTCCATCGCGCATATCGAACTTGATGTCGAAGTTGGCAAACCCGTGGTAGCCAACGTGCTTGAGAAAATGGCGCGCATGCTCGATGATCTCAGATTCTTTTTCGCACATGATGCACAGGGGGTTGCCGAGTGCTGTTGGGTCATGGTCTTGCAGGCTGACGACACCGCCCGAAACAACACGCATTTCTCCTGTTGCATCGGAGAACGTTGTGAGCGTGCGAATGGCTGCATCGTCACCAGGGATAAAGTCTTGCACGACCAGTTCGTTGTTGTAATCGGAAGCTTGGATGTCTTTCCAGACTTGGACCATTTCCTCAGCCGATTCAATCTCGTAGATCTTCCGCTTGCGCGCGATTGTGGCATCCTGGAATTGTGCTGAGTTTGATGGCTTGGTAATAAGGGGGAAGCTGAATTCTTCAAGGGGCAGCTCAAGATCCTGATCGGAGCAATCGAAATACCATGTTTTGGGATAGGGCATGGAAAGCTCGTCGCACAGCTCATGGAAACGACGCTTCTGCGTAATCTCATCAAGCAACGCAAAGTCGATATAGGGAACCGTGTAGCCAGCGGCTTGCAGGCGCGCTTTGCCGCCTGAGAGTATGCGGGCATGGCAATCGTCAGACCCCAGTACGATGAGCTGCTTTTTGCCGCGGAACTCTTCGCCGATATCTTCGAGCACCTTGTAGAGCGATTCTGCTTCATGGATGCCATCGTGCAGGCGATAGTCGGTAAACTTGCTTGACGAGAGCATCTTGATATCCTGAGTGGCCAGTACAATGCATGATGTGATACCGAAGGCGCGATGCAGCTCTCTCACGTAGCTGTAGGCGAGAATATCGCCCCCAACGATGACGGGTTGGAGATAGCGGGCGACATCGTCGCGTGTTTTGATCAGAGGTTCGGTTGCATCGGTTGCGGTCATGGGTTACTGACTCCTTTTACTCAGCGTGCGAAACGCTATTATCCCACAGCACTTGAAAACATGGGTGGCATCAGCGTATTTCGAAAAAGAGTCCATATGCGCACTGCTGGCTTCTTGTGTGGGTTTCGGCGTAGTAGTCAGGTTCTTTTGGTGCGTACTGGATATGGGGTTTCCATTGCTTGGCTTGGGAATTGAGGGGGTGTGTCGTATCATGCTTGAGGTACTTTTTTTACATGCGTCTGCCTGGTGCGCAGCACCTCGACGCAGGACAGGAGTCATGCAGTATGTGCGGATTCGTAGGATTCACCGCTTGCGATTTTGATCAAACCACCAATGAGGCCGTCATTAAAGATATGGCCGATCGTATTATTCATCGCGGTCCCGATGATGAGGGGTACTTCGTCACCGATGATATCGCCATGGGTTTTAGGCGTCTTTCGATCATTGACCTTGAGGGTAGCCCCCAGCCTATGAAGAATGCCGATGGCTCCATAACCGTTACGTTTAACGGTGAAATTTATAACTACCAAGAGCTGCGCGAAGAGCTAATCGCGCTTGGCTATACATTCAAAACCAATGGCGACACCGAAACTATCGTGCATGGCTATGAAGCGTGGGGGACCGATGTGCTCAAGCGTCTCCGTGGTATGTTTGCTTTCGCCATCTGGGATGAAAACAACAAGCGTCTTACGTGCGCGCGGGATATCTTTGGCATCAAGCCGTTTTATTATCAGCACGATGGCGATCGTCTTATTTACGGCAGCGAGATCAAGGCGTTTCTCGCGCATCCCCGATTCAAAAAGCAACTTAATCGCGATATGCTGCCACAGTATTTGTGCTTTGAGTACATGAATGATTCCCAGACCATGTTTACAGATGTTCACAAACTGCTTCCTGGGCACTACATGGTGTTCGAAGATGGCAAGCTTGATATCCAGTGCTTCTTTGAGATCACGTACAAGATTGACGAAAGCAAAGCGCTCGATGAGTGGGCAGATATCATCAACGAAGCGTTTGACGAATCCGTTGCCGCGCACGAGGTTGCTGATGTTGAGATTGGAAGTTTCCTTTCTGGTGGTATCGATTCGTCGCTTGCAGCTTACGCGATGGGTCAGCACGCAGAGGACATCAAGACGTTCTCGGTTGGCTACGACATCGGGTGCGAAGATCGTCTTGCAGAAATTGCTGCGCTTCCCGATTTTGACATCAAACTCGATGAGTTGGATGATGCGCGAACCTTTGCCGAATGGGCAAAGCTGCCAAACTTCGAAACGCGCGTGAGTGCTCAGGAGTTTCTCGATATTGTTCCAACGGAGCAGTATCACATGGATGAACCACTTGGTGCTCCGAGTGCAATTCCTTTGTACTTCGTGTCAGAATTAGCTCGCAAACAGGTGAAAGTCGTGCAATCTGGCGAAGGCGCCGACGAGCTTTTTGGAGGATATTGGATCTACCACGATCAATACGAATTTGGTAAATACTTCCGCGTGCCTCATTTCATGCGCGCTGCGGCGGGCGCCGTTGCGTCAAAGCTTCCGCCGTTTCATGGGCGTCGCTTCCTTATGCGCGGTTCGGGCGGCCCTGAGAAGTCGTACCAGCGTGCGAGCATGAATTACATGTGGGATGAGATTCCTTCGATTCTTAAGGGTTATGCAGGCCCCTGCAAACCCTGGGAGTGGTGTAAGCCGCACTTCGATGCAGTGGCTGATCAGGATCTCGATATCATCACGCAGACGCAATACGTTGACATGGTGAGCTACATGCCTTTCGACATCTGCCTTAAGGCCGATAAGATGTCGATGGCTCATTCGCTTGAATTGCGCGTTCCGTTCCTTGATAAGAAGGTTCTTGACGTGGCGCTGCAGCTGCCGACCTCGTGCCGTGTTGACGATCAGCATTCGAAGTACGCTTTGCGGGTTGCTGCATCAAAACTCGGCTTCCAAAAGCGGGTGGCGAATATGCCTAAGCAGCCGTTTATCACACCGCTTACCGTGTGGCTCCAGACCGATCTTTACTACGACCGCATCAAGGAAACATTTACAAGCGTTGCCGCTGCTGAGTTTTTCAACGTGGACTATCTTGTGCAGATGCTTGACGATCACAAGAGCGCAGATTTCTCGACCAACGAAGGTCGCGGGAAGCTCAAGATGATGCGCATCTGGAACATCTATTGCTTCCTGAGCTGGTACGAAGTGTTCTTTGGCAAGTCGTCAGAGAAGCTCGCCCCGAAGACGCAGGTTGTTTCCTGAGGTTCAAAAGGTTGGCGCAGGGTTGTTTTGCTCGATAACGAAATCGAGGTAAAACCTTGCATGTCGGCGCGGTGTGCTACCGTGATACGTAAGAGCGAAAGAGGCTATGATGCAAAGCGAAGGCGATCCAACCCAAAGCATTCTGAGCGTTGAAGGATTGTCGTATCGCTATGGTGCGGTTGAAGTGTTCGCAGACGCTGCGTTTTCTTTGCTTCCTGGTACCATCACGTTTCTCACGGGTCCAAACGGTGCAGGGAAATCAACCCTGTTCAGGTGCCTTGCGGGATGGTCTGCTCCCTATAGCGGTACTATGTTGTTTGATGGCGAGCAGTACGATGGCGCGAATCGCGAACAACGAGCCGCGATCGCTTACGTTCCTGACGTCCCGACGTTTTATGATGATCTAACCGCGCACGAACACATTCGCTTTATGCAGCAGGCGAACCATTGTGTTCCTGACGAGAATGAAGCCGATCTCCTCTTGGACGTTTTAGGGCTGACGCGTCATCGCGATCAGTTTCCATCATCCTATTCGCGGGGTATGCGGCAGAAGCTTGCGATGGTGCTAGCGCTGTGTATGCGTCCTCGACTGCTTTTGCTTGACGAACCGTATGGGCCTCTCGATAGAAACGCTTCGGTTGTTTTGAGCGGGCTGCTTGAAACAGCGCGCGCAAGGGGAGCTGCGCTTTTGGTAAGTTGTCATCATGATGTGCCAGACCTCGTTCCTGATCAGGTTTTGCATATTGAGGAAGGCATCCTTGCTGCTGTGGATGGTGCGAAAAAGGCAGCCATCGACAAACGCTATGCTGCGGATTCTGCGCGGAGCTGAGGGCGTGATGATTTCCGACTTTGGCACGCTGATTTGGCTGCGTGTGCGCCACATGCGCACGGCATTCTCGCGGATGATGCATTTAGCGGGTACCAGTCTTGCTGACTCTGAGCAGTTGGGTGATCGCGTTTATCAAATCTACATTATGGCATTTTTGCTAGTAGCTCTTGGGCTTTTGTGGGTGGCCTTGCTTGATGCCGTTGAAGTTGTGTTCTCTGATCTGGGCGCATCTTTTGCGCTTCTTGCTTTTCAGGGCGCGTTGGCAATTCCTGTAATCCTGTTTGTTGCGTGGGGCATGTATGCGTTGTGGAGCACTCCTCTTAAGTTTACCCACGCCGATATTACCTATGTGGCATCAAGCTCGCTCGATTCGCGGGCTCTCGTATTCGTGCGCTCTGGATGGACAATGTGCATAGGTGCAATGGTTGCTGCTTTGGCTGGTTATGCGCTTGGTGTTGGCTTGTGCAGTGGGCTTGGTGTAGATAGCAATTTGCTTGTCATGAGTGCACTGGGTGCACTCAGTGTGGCTGCCGCTCTTGGGGGCGTGTGGGTGGTGGGCATACTTCGCCTGATTATCAAGCGCAAGCGGTTTCGCTCTGCGGTGGCGGGTGTTGTAGCTCTTCTTGTTCTGGGTGTTGGTTGTTTAGGTGCTATCACGCAAGCAGCACCGACCTCAGAAAGTCTTGCTCTTTATTGTGCCAGCTCTGCTGTGGCGCTCGGCGCAAGTCTTCTGTTGCTGAGTGTGCTTGCTCGTCGTATCGATATGACAGCCGCCATTGAAGAAAGTGCTTTGTATGCTGATTTGCAGCCGCTGGGTGCACTTTCTGCGGTTGATCAGAACACAATCCGAGATTATCGCCGCAGGAAGAAGATAGCACGAAGGACCCCATGGTTCCATTTGCTGGGAGCCTCTGGACGAGGTGCGGTTGTGGCACACTCTCTGCTTTCATTGCTTCGTCAACCTGAGGGATTGCTCGCGTTGGTTGGGCACGGCGTAGGCATAGCGCCCTTTGCTGCTTTTGCTCTCTTGGGGGCAGGTGGGCCTGTCTCGGTACTCTTTTTGCTTATTCCGCTGGTAATGGCTCCGTTTGGCGTGCGTGAAATGACGCGGGTGTTTCGCGATGATATGCGCGTGCGTCTAATTCGTGATCGACTTCCGTTTGGGTCGCTTGAACTCCTTCTGCTTGACGCTTTGCCCCCGCTTGTTCTTGTGAGTGTGCTTTCGCTTGTGGCGACGGTGTTCATGGTTTTGTCTGGGGCAATGAGTGCGTGGGGGATACCGCTTGCATTGTTGCTCAATATCGCACTGGTGTTAAGTAGTGGGCTTGATGTGGTAGTCCCTGACGGCATCTTGGGTCGCGTTTTTTGTTACGAAGCGGGCGCGGTTTTTTTGGTCTCTATGGTCAGCATCGCCTCGTTCGGTCTTGCGCCAGCGATGAGCCTTGTTGCAACGGCGCTTGTGTGTATCATGCTTGCTCGTTTCGTTCACTTCGGAAAAGAAGGTGCTCGGTAGGCAGGCGAATTACTCCAACGCTTTGACGTGCATTACTGTAGGTAGCAGTTGCAGATTGGGTAAGCAAAAAACAAGGGATAGGACATGAAGACAATTTACCAGGGCTCTAGCGGCAAAGCGAAAACTCTTGAGCTGTATGATCGCCAGATTGCGAAACTCGGCCGAGTGTGCGAAGACCGTTTTGTAGAGACATCGTTTGGGACGACGCACTTTGTTGTATGCGGGGATGAAGACAAACCACCCTTACTTGTGTTCCATGGTGGCAATTCAATGACATCCTATAACCTGCTTATGTGCTCGTTTCTTCTCGATCATTTCCGCGTGTTTGCCATTGATATTGTGGGGCATCCAGGGAAAAGCGCAGAAACAAGCTTGCCCCCACGTGGTTACCAGTATGGACAGTGGGTCAATGAAGCAGTTGCGGGGCTGGGTTTAACAAAGATACGCTGCTTTGGGGGATCGTTTGGCGCAGGAGTGCTCGCAAAATTCATGTGCGTAGCGCCTGAGAAAATAGAGAAATGCGTGCTCATTGTTCCGTCGGGAATCAATAACGAACTTCCATTTGGTTCTGCGCGGATGATGATTCCGCTTATTCGCTATCGAATGACAAAAGATCCACGCTTTGTGCGCGAAGCAGCTTTGTTTATGTCGATTACCGATGATGCACTCGATCAGGACACGCTTGATACGGTGACCTGTAGTTTTGATTGCGTAAAGACAAAAGTTGGCATGCCTACTAACGTTGATGCGGAGCTTATGAATCGCTGTGCGGCACCGACGTTAGTGATGGCAGGTGAGCTTGATTGCTTATTTCCTGCGCGCAAGGTATTGCCGCGCGCGCAGGAAATTCTGCCGAATTGCACCACGTATGAGCTTGAGGGACGCGGTCATATGCACGTCATGACTACGGCTGAGAAAGCCATGATCGTGGAGTTCTTGGCGTAACGAAAGTCCTACGCAAGGTTTCCCTGAAACACACTATCGGTATCACGGCAGAGATACTGGACGGAAGAGCGTCCTGATTCAACGGCAACGGGAAGCCCGCCTGGTGCCCTGAGGCGTTGTCCTGCGAAATAGAGAGCATCAATAGTTTGAGATTTAAGGGGGTATCCTTTTATCTGAGCACCCTTCCCAACATTGCTCATCCAGGAACCTTTGTATGAGTGAATATAACGCTCGTAGGTAAGTGGTGTTGCTACATCCCAAACATCGATAGCGTCTTTCGTCTGCGGAAATTTTTCTGCGAGCATGGTAATGATCGATTCAGCGAGTTTTTGCTTCTCTTCGTCGTAGGTACCTTCTTGCTGCCGTTCTTGCCACCAATCGTAGCTATCGCCGGCCAGGAAAACGGTAAGAGCAGTGCACCCATCAGGAGCGTAACCGGTGTAGGTTGCGTAGTTGTTAACAGTGATGGCGGTGTGATCCTGCTCAGCACAGGTAATGGGGACACTGGGAGTAAAACAGAGCGT
The DNA here is from genome assembly GCA_036638175.1 of Raoultibacter sp. Lineage (GTDB taxonomy): Bacteria > Actinomycetota > Coriobacteriia > Coriobacteriales > Eggerthellaceae > Raoultibacter. The sequence continues at coordinate 8,770 of JAVWLC010000057.1, forward strand.
CTCGGGGATATCTCGGAGGTCGGCATGCACGCCAAGGCTCACAAATGTATTGAGTAGCGGTACGCAACCTGCGCGGAGCTCTTCGAGCCAGGGCTCAGAGAACGGGGGATCAAAGAGAGCATTTGCTGCAGCAAGAGTGTCTTGTGTGATAATGACAGCATCAGCGTGCATTAGATTGCCATTAACCTGAATTCCGGTTGCACGTCCGTCTTTGATGACAACGCGTTCAACAAAAGTTTTGTAGTAAATCTCGCCACCGAGTTTTTCGAAGTACGTTGCCATGCGCTTCGCCATGCCGAGTGATCCCCCTTCGGGGTAGCCACCATCTCCCGAAGTCAGTGTTGCCAAGGTGAAGAGAAGCCCCGTGGCACTCATGTCTTCACCAATAAGGTTTGCCATGAAATGCCTGATTGCGGGGCTCTTAAACCGTTGTGCGTATTCGCCAATAGTAAACTTTGCATAGAAAGGCATGCGTGCGAATGCGGGAAATGAGAGGAGCATCGAGATGCCAGTTGAGGCGGGCTTTTTGAGCATTTTGACATCTTTGAGATTGCTTATGGGCATGTCGATTTCTGCAAAGCGTTTGATGTCTTTACACAGTTTGATGATTTCGCGCTTGTCTTCAGGCGAGATATCAATCAGATGATTTCGAAGCGTATCAAGATCACGGTAGACAGAAATGGCCTTTTCTTCAAATTCACATACGCAGAAGGGGTCGCAATTATGTATGGGAGTGTCGTCATCGAGCGCTCCGACTTCGTACCAAATGGCATTGAGAGCAGTTTTGGGCGATGATCCTGTAAGCCAATGCATGCCGCCTTCAAACAGATAGCCGTTGCGTCGCCAGCTTGTTGATGCTCCACCGGGAATTGAGTGTGACTCAAAGATGGTAGTTTTAAAGCCGCTTTGTCGTGCGTAGATGCCGGCAGTGAGCCCTGCGATTCCAGCACCAATGATAATAACGTGTTGTGAGGGCTTTTGCTGTTGTGCATCCTGATCGACAAACGCGGTTTCAGCAGGTTTCGTGCTGGTCTGTGTGGGCATGTTTTCTCTTTGAGCTTCAGTCATGGCGTTACTTCTTTCTAATGATGTCGACGATCCAGTCGGCATCTGGGCAGGGAAGGGTCGGGTTGGCTGCCAATTGTTCGGCGATACCTACGATTGCGCACCAGTAGGCGATGCTAAGAGCAATTGGATCTCCTTCGCGAATGGTGCCATCGTTCTGTCCTTGTTTGATGATATGAGCAGTTGGTTCGTAGATATCGAACGCAGCAAGCCGCTTCTTTACAGAGTCGGGAGCAGCATCGTTATGCATTGCTTGTTCCATTAAGACGAACATTGATGCAATGATTGGCTCGTTTTTCAGAGTC
>JAVWLC010000058.1:0-10045 GCA_036638175.1 Raoultibacter sp.
GGCTCATGTATCGACGGAAGCCGTCAGTCCGTGGCGCATTGCTTGGGGCAGCTGTTGGCATTGTTTGCGCAACCGTTGTTTCGATTGTGCTCAACTTCGTTGTAATGCCGCTTCATCAGGAGGTTGTTTTTGGAGACATTGTCGCTCTTATCATTCCTGTCTTGTTGCCGTTCAATATAATCAAGGCCATCATCCATGGTGGTATTGCGTTGATAGCCTTCCGCAAGCTTCAAACGCTCCTAGCTGAAGATGATCCTGATCATACGTTGAGCTCTGGTGATGATCCTTCTGCGTAGCGCGTATGTAGTTGCCATATGAACCTGCAGATCTTTTTGACCTGCAGGTTCTTTTGATATGTGAGTGTACGACACTTATGCTTGAGCTGCTGATTTTCCTGCTATGCGACCCCAATTGAGTGCACCCTGTAAACAAGTTCCTGATCCGGGGTAGTAGGGTTCTAGCCACCCTGCACTGTTTGCACCTGCAGCAAATAGATGGGGGATTGGCGCACCATCCTCGTTGAGGACCGCTGCATTGGTGTCGATAACTAGCCCACCAATAGATCCGATATTTGAGTTCTGTGTCTTCCAGGCGTAAAAAGGAGCTTCATTGAGTGCTGTGAGTTGCTTGATACGCCCAAGCACGGGATCGGCTCCTGCGTCGGCATTCGTGTTCCATGTTTGAACGGTTGTAGCAAGATTCGTGGTATCAAGACCGATGGCTTGAGCGAGTGTTTCGATCGAGTCAGCCTGAACGAGTGTGCCATCAGCAAGAGCTGCTTCACGTGCAGCTTTGCCTCCTTCAGCATTGTCTGACCAGGCACATGCTTTGTCAGATGTATTGAGTTTTGAATCTAAAATCATCCATGTCGCACCCTTTTCGCCGCCCCACTGCATGGCCTCGTTGAAGATGGCGCGGCAGTGATAAGCATAGGTTGTGTCCTCGCGGACAAAGCGCTGGCCTCGGGTATTGACAAGAATATAGGGGACTTCTGGGTTCTTGTTGTTGGTGTATGACCAGGTGGGAAGCAGAAGATCAACACACCCATGAAACGCGGTTTGTGCACCGGCCGCAATACCCATGACAATGCCGTCTCCTGTGTCGGTAGGAGCCGTGATGACGTTCTGGGTGGTGAGATCCCAGTAGTGCTGTTGGTTGTAGCGAAGCGCGAGCTCTTCGTTGTGCTCTATACCCGCGGCAGCCAAAATGACGCCCTTGGTTGCCTTATGATTCTTGCCGTCTTTCGTAGTTACGCCAGCAACTGCTTCGCCATCCATAACCAGTGCTGTTACTTCAGTATTTGTCTCGACCGTTCCGCCTTTGTCCTTGATAGCACCGAGCGCATTGGTGGTCCAGACCGCTCCCCCTGTTTTGGTTTTGTCGGATGCATCGGTGATGAGGTGGATGCGGTCTTTCAGGTATTCTTCGGGGAGGTAAGGTGTTGGATAGGCTCCAAACACTTGTGAGTAGGTGATGTTGAAGCTGTCTGCCATCCACTGCACATTGTCGGCGGCGTTGTCTGCCATGGTCCGAATGAGGTCCTTGTTGATGATGCCCTCACCGTTGGTTAACCAGAAGTTATAGAGTGCATCCGCGCTGTCATCGGTGATGCCCGCGTCTTTCTGCCATGGTGTTCCTGCTGCTTGCACGGCGCCTTCGGCAAGTGCTGTGGTTCCGCCACATTGCGCGCCCTTCTCAAAAACGACGACGTTTTTTGCGCCTGATTCGAGGGCTGAATAGGCTGCTGTCAGCCCAGCACCGCCACCGCCAACAACAATGACCTCGTACTCGTTATCCCAGTTGGCTTCCTTACTATCAGCTGGCGCGGCTCCTGATGCAGCAGGTGCGCAGCTAGCAAGACCCCCAACAGCCAAAGTGCCAATCCCCAGTGCTGCAGCTCCAAGAAAGCCTCTGCGTGAGAAATCGCGTGTGGTTGTTTCTCCCATGGTAACCCCTTCCGTGATGGCTTGTATCCCAACAAGCCGGTGCTGTTTTGGATTATAGAAACCGCTCAAAGCCCCCACAATGCTCGAACTCCACCCTGCGAAACGTGCGTTCCACGATGCGGAACAACCCTGCTTTCGCGTATACTGTTCTCAAAGGGATTCTCTCGGTAGGAGGCACCCGTGGGAGAGCAAAACATTCAAGTGCTTGATCGAGCATTCGATATCTTGGAAGCTCTTGCTGAAGCGCGCGGCCCGCAGGGCTTGAGCGAGCTTGTGCAGCGAACCGCTATGAGCAAATCAACGGTATATCGCATTGTGCAAACAATGGTCGAGCGAGGCTATATTGAGAAAACGCTCGAGGGTCGCTATACCATAGGCCCGATGATGTTTCACACCATGAGCTATCACATCAATTCACTTGAGCTGCAGACTGAAGCCAAGCCCTATCTATCCGTTCTCAAACGAACCCTCGGTCTAACCGCTCACCTGGGAATACTCGATGGACTTTACGTTTCCTACATAGAAAAAGAAGCTTCCGATTGGGGTGAAGAGGCGTATACCGAAGTGGGGTATCGCTCGCCTGCCTATTGCTCGTCGATGGGCAAGTGCTTGCTGGCTTGCCTTTCGCGCGCTGAGCTTGAAGAGGTTCTCTACGATTGTGAGTTCAAGGCGTTTACGCCCAACACGTTCACGCGCAAAGATGAATTCGTGAAGTACTTGCACCAGGTACGCAAGCAGGGGTGGGCAATGGATCGCGAAGAGTACGAGATCGGTCATCGCTGTATAGCTGCCCCTGTGTTCAATTATCGGGGCGATGCCATTGCTGCGGTTGGGGTCAGCGGCACAGCAGACAGTATTCTTGACGAGAACATCGAGAATACTGTCCAGCAGGTTGTGCTTGCGGGTAAGCGCATATCGAGCTGTATGGGCTATGTTGAATAGCCCGAGTTTGCCTGCTTGACTTATTTGACAAATAATCGCAAAAGCCTTGAAAGCAGGCTGGGCTTTTTTGTTCCTTTGTGCTCAACGAGCGTGATGCTTGTTGAGGGTATTGAAATAGGCTCATTCGTTTGTTGTTGGGGCTTTGAAGCATGTTCGATTCGAGGTAGCGTGTCAGCCTGTGCGGCATCTGTCTCGGATGCCTTCGCTGGTGGCTTTTTCGCAGGCTTGGCTATTGTCTTTTGCTTGTGCGCTTGAGCAGCTTCAATAAGGCTTTCTTGCGAGTCAAAGAGCTTAACGGTGCCTGTGCTATCCGGTTGAGCAAAAAAGCCGAGCGGGGTGTAGGTTTTATCGGGCTTGAGCTCGCGCAGCTTTGCGGTATCGCTGAGCGAAAGGGCGATATAATCGAGCAGCTCTTGTCGAATGCTTTCGTTGCGAACAGGCCAAGCAATCTCGATGCGTTTTTCCATATTTCGGGTCATGAGATCGGCGCTTGAAAGGTAGAAATCCATAGTGTCCGTTGGGCCAAACCCGTAAATGCGACTGTGCTCAAGCAGTCTTCCGACAATCGAAACAACGCGAACGTTATCAGTGTAGCCTTTGACGCCTGGGATGATGCATGAGATGCCGCGCACAAACAGGGTCACATTGACGCCTGCTTGCGATGCTTCGGCAATCTTTTCAATGATGTCTTTGTCGGTGATTGAGTTGGTTTTGAAGAAGAGTCCGCAAGGCTCACCTGCTTTGGCATGTTGTATTTCGCGGTTAATTCCCTTGATGATGAACGGCTTGATCTGCAGCGGAGCAACCCATAGAACATCGTAGCTATTCGAAGCGTTTTCGAGTCCCATATTGCGGAAAAACTCAGTGGCATCGCTGCCGATTCCTTCATCGGTTGTGATAAACGAGAGATCAGTATAAAGCTTGGCAGTCTTTTCGTTATAGTTTCCTGTTCCCAGTTGCGTGATGTGCTGTATTCCCTTGTCGGTTCTTCGGGTGATGCAGCAAATCTTCGAGTGCACTTTGAAATCCCTGAAACCGTAAATTACTTTAGCGCCCGCCTGTTCGAATCTCTGCGACCACTCGATGTTGTTATTCTCATCGAACCGTGCACGAAGCTCAAAGAGCGCGGTTACGTCTTTTCCGTTTTCTGCCGCGCTGATAAGAGCTTCAGCCAAGTGTGATTGGCTTGCGAGACGATACAGGGTAATTTTGATTGAAATTACTGCTGGATCAACTGCGGCTTCGCGAAGCAGTTGGACAAATGCATCCATGCTCTCAAAGGGGTAGGAGAGCAGTGTTTCTGATTCGGTGACTTGATCGATAATAGGACGATTGCGATCGAGATCGATCGGCCACTGAGGAACGAAGGGCTCGCTGACAAGGTCCCGAGAGAGTTCAGCGCCCACGCGGTCCGCAAGACCAAACGTGTAGCTCATATCGAGTGGTGCTGAGGTTACAAAGACCTGATGAGGCTTTAAGCGGAGTCGCTTGAGTAAGAACTCAGACACCGTGTTTGAGAGCTTCTTTTCGCTGACAAGGCGAACGGGAGCCAAGCGCGAGCGCTTTTTGAGGATGCGCTTCATGTGCTCGCGATAGTCGTCATCGGTTTCATCGGTGCTGTCAGAAGCATCGATATCAGCGTTGCGTGTGACGCTGATGATATTGGTGTGTTTGACGGTGTACATCGAAAATACTTCTGCTGCCATAAGTTCAAGGACGCTCTCGATGAGGACGAAGGGGAAGCCTTCACCAGGCAATTTAATGACCCGTTCGCATTGGCGCGGCATAGGAATAATGCCGAGAGTGACTCCTTCGGCTCCAAGATTTTTATCCCGCTTGTCTTGCTTGGTCGCTGTCTTTTCGGCAATGTTGTCCTTGGCGACTTTGTCTTCGGCAAGTCGCTTTTTTTCTTTTGCTTCCTCATCGAGGCGAACAACAACGTAAAGTGCGCCGTTTTCCAAATGGGGGAAGGGATGGCGTGCGTTAATAATCTGCGGCGAGAGAAATGGCATAAGATTTCGCTCAAAGTATTCATGCAGGTACGCAAGCTGTTCCTCGTTGAGTTCGGGTATGCTCAGATGACTGATGTTGTGCGCATTGAGAAGATTGCGTACTTCGGTATACGTTTCGTCTTGGAGCGGATATAGCTCATGGCATCGGTGATAGATGGCCGTGAGCTGTTCGTCGGGGGTCATGTTCGATTTTGTATCAATGATGCGCTTTTTGACGAGAGAAAGATCAATCAAGCTGCCGACGCGAACCATAAAGAACTCTTGAAGATTACTCCAAAAGATTGAGACAAAATTGAGCCGTTCAAGCAAAGGAACTGTCGTATCGGCACCTTGATCAAGTACGCGCTGGTTGAATGTTAGCCACGAAAGTTCACGATTTTGCATGTAGGGACTTTGGACAGGTAGGACATAGCCATCATCCTCTGACCGGGGTATAACAGAGCTTTCAGAGAGCATTTCGGCGACAACATTTTCATCACCGAGGCTGCTGATTGTGCGTTCATTGCTATCCAACATGATCAGTGTCCTTTCGCGTGGCGCTTTCTTCGGTACCGTTGATCGTGGTTGCTTTACTCAATAGCATGCGTTCGATGAGATACCCTTCTCGAACACCTTTTTTGCAGATAGATAGCGTTTGTGAGCCGAATTCTGTCATGAGTCTGCGGATGATCAAGCATCCAGGAAGCAGGGTGTGAACGCGATCAGGGACAGCCTTAAGGGCTGTGTGAGCAAACGCGTTGGTATCTTGGTGATATAAGTCAATGATTGCATCGACGTCATCAAGAGTAAGGGTATCAGGTCGATTGCCATTCCCGAACGCTTCGGCGTACAACTTGGTAGCGGCGCGAACTGAACCACCAATTCCGTAGAGCGTGTGTGAGGCGTAATGAGAGATATCAGGGAGTTCAGATAATCGGGATTCGAAAGCTCTTTCAATCGTTCTCATCTCATGTCTATCGGGGAGTATCCCTGCTACAAAATTGGCAAACGAAGAGAGTGACCCCTGGCCAATGCTAGTGTTGTTATGGTCGATGCCTTCCCGGATACTGATGAGCTCCGTTGATCCGCCGCCGAGGTCGACAAGGGTGCCCTCTTCAATGGGTTTGTCGCTGATGGCACCCACGAAACCGAGGTGCGCTTCGTCTTGGTCGGAGAGAAGCGTGATCGAAAACCCGCTTCGTTCTTCGATGGCGGCAACGGCTTCTGTTGAGTTTTTGCAATTGCGCAAAACGGCGGTTGCAAAGACGTCGGTACGCTTGCAGTCAAAATAACGCAAACGCTTAGCATGTCCAGCGAGAACGTCAACAGCGTGGCAAACTCCTTGATCCGTAAATATGTCATCAACAACATGAGAGGCGAGACCAGCCATAACTTTGTTGTTGAGCAGTGTTCGGAAATCTTTTTTTGAGAAGGACGGTTTCTCATCGTCTTTTACCTCATATACACATAAACGTATCGTATTGGACCCGAGATCGATGACTCCGTAGTTTGGCATGAATGTGTCTCCTCGATGGCAAAGCGATATATGAGTAATATTCTAACGATATTTCAGGGGAATTGAACGGGGGGAATGAGCTGTTACTTTGACTTTACTTACAACCGAGCTTAAAACTTGAAGAGCTAATGGAATATATTTACCGTGATGGCTGCCTCGTTTACTTACCTTGATGCCTAAATGGGCGCATGGCGTACCTGTGTGGCTGTGCTATGATAAATGCATCTGCTAGTCCTGCTGCGGACATCAGTCATCGCAGCGTGTCGTGCTGGGGGAATCATGCTTGAAACAGTTGAACTGGGTTTACCAAAGCTCGAAAAGGTCGACTATAAGCCGCTCTACGATGAATTGGTACAACGGCTTGTTGTCTTGCAACAGCAAGCGCGATCGTCTGGTGTTGGCCTCGTTGTTTTGTTTGAGGGTTGGAATGGTGCTGGTAAGGGAAGTCGCATCTCTGATCTTCTCTTCAATTTGGACGCGCGAGCAACGTCGGTCTATGTGACCCCCGATATTGATACTGAGCAGGCACGTTCTTTCGTCAAAAAAGACAAGGGTGTCAGCGGATTTTATCCGCGAATGCAAGAATTTTGGAAAACCCTTGGAATGCGTGGCGACATAACATTTTACGATCGCGGTTGGTATACTGCGGCGCTTCAACATCTGTCTTACGTAGAATTACAAGGGCACCCCGAAAACATGGGAAACGATTGGTACAAAGAAAAGCGAAACGCTCAAATAGTTGAGCGGTACCTCGATTCGGTCAAGGATTTTGAGCGTCAGCTTGTCGATGACGGCTATACCGTTGTCAAATTTTTCCTTCATGTTTCACAGCAGGCGCAGGTCAAACGTCTCACGCGGCTTTATAACGATCCTGCAACGCAGTGGAGAGTTAGCAAAAAGAAGCTCAAGAGCGTCGACAAGTACAAGGACGCTTACAGCATTTATGATCGCCTGCTTAAAGGCAGTGATTTTGAATTTGCGCCGTGGGTTCTCATTAACGGCGAAGACAAGCGTCGTGCCAATCTTGATATAGCGGCCACGCTGGTAAGCGCGCTTGAGGTTGCGCTTAGCCGAGATAAGGACTCAGAGGCAGCTGCTGCTGCAGCAAAAGCGCAAGCGAACTCAGCGGGTTTGCTCGATGAGGATGATCCTCGCACGCGCAGTGCCGAACGAACCAAGTTGGTGCTTGCGTTTGCGCGCGAACAGGCTTCCGCTCAAGCTGCTCAAGCACCGAAAGCGTCTCGCTTCGAAATAGTGACTAAGGTCCCTGAGCTTGATTGCGTTGATCATTCGCTAATCTTGGATGAAGAAACGTATCGCACCAGCTTAAAGTATGAACAGAAACGTCTTTTCGAGCTTGAGCAGAAAATGTATCGGGCTCGGATTCCCCTCATGGTTATGTATGAGGGATGGGATGCTGCAGGTAAGGGGGGTAGCATTAAGCGTGTTGCGCAAGCACTTGATGCTCGTGCTTATACGATCTATACAAGCCCCGCCCCTACAAAACCTGAGCTGGCGCATCCGCATCTGTGGCGGTATTGGACGCGACTTCCGAAGGCGGGGCACATTGGGATCTATGATCGTAGTTGGTATGGTCGCGTGTTGGTTGAGCGTGTGGAAGGTTTCGCTTCGGTAACGGAATGGGCCCGCGCCTATGACGAAATCAATGAGTTTGAGCGTGAACTTGATCGCTGGGGTGCGATTCTCATTAAGTTTTGGGTCGATATCAGCCCCGAAGAGCAGCTTGTTCGCTTTAAGGCACGTGAGGATGATCCAGCGAAGCACTGGAAGATCACGGATGAAGATTGGCGCAACCGCGATAAATATCCGCAGTACAAAGCCGCGGTGGAAGATATGTTTAGGCTCACATCGACACCGTTCGCGCCTTGGATCATTCTCGAGAGCGATGATAAGCGCTATGCTCGTATCAAAGCGCTAAGAACAATCAATGATACACTCGCTGAGCGCTTGCGCGAAAAGTAACTCCGCGTTACTATTTACGCTGTATTTATTTGCATCTGCATATTGCGTCGCAACGTGGCGCTTGAACAAAGGGGTATCGAGCATGGAGTTGTTTGGATTTAGCATTCCGATTGAGGCGATTTGGGTCATTGTGGCTATTATCGTCCTTATCATTGTGGTTTTCATCGCCAAAGGCTTTTTCGACGAGATGAAAAAATAATGTTCGAGGCCGCAGGCCATGGATATTACGTACAGAACGCTTTATCGCGCCCCCATTTCGGGGGCGTTTGTTTATCATGAAGAGGACACAAATTAGGAGGCGTTTGCGCTCGTCAGATGCGTGACGCTTTCTTGTTTTACGTGAGTTGCTACTGAAAGGTATGTATGGCTGACAATCGTCAACGGCGGGACGCTAACCCACGACCGCGCCATGCCAAGCCTGCTAACGATCAGGCATCATTACAAACGCCTTCGGGTGCATCGTCTCGTGAGCAGCAAACTCAAGCGCAGTCAGGTGTTTATCGTGCAGCTCAGCCTAGTGTAGCAAGACCAGCTCAGAATCGGGTGGATGCGCCGGTTGGTGCGGCGCGGTATGGTAGCGCTGCCGTTGGAGTAAAGCGTCGGGGTCCCGAGAAAAAGAAGGGTGGTCCTTGGCGCGTTATATTCTGGGTGGCGCTTATCGTTTTTATTGGGGCGCTCATCACGCTTGGAGTTATTGCTTTTAGCTACTGGCAAGGACAGGATAAGTACAATGCTGTAGCCACTCAGGCGTTTGAAGAGCCTGCAGATATCGCAAGTATGTCCTTGTCGGATGTGGTCATTGATTGGGACGCTTTGCGTGCAATCAATCCCGATACTGTTGGTTGGGTCTATGTGCCAGACACGAAGGTCAATTACCCAATCACGCATACGACCAATAATGACAAGTATTTGACAACCGACTTTCTTGGCGAGAAGAGCTGGCTTGCGTCATATGGCTCTATCTTCCTCGCGGCCGAGAACACGGGCGATTTCTCCGATGCGAACAGTATTGTTTACGGCCACCACATGAATGATGGATCCATGTTTGCTCAGTTTGCTGATTTTCGCGACGAAAAGACGTTTAATGAACATCGGACGGTATATATTTTCACGCCTACCATGAACTATAAGCTCACTACGTTTTCGCTTGTGGTGGTTGATGCGAGTGATCCGCTTGCCCAGCCGAGTTTTGCTGACGAAGCTTCCTTGCAGGCTTATGTTCAGGACAAGATGGATCGCAGCGTCGTGGCGCCCAACCCAGCAAGCATGACAGCTCAGGACATCAAAAAGATGTTTACCTTTGTGACCTGCTCTGATTACACCGAAACAAGCCAACGTATCGTGTTGTTTGCGAGTGTCGGTGATAGTGTGGCTCCTTTAAACGCTGAAGGCGCGCAAGCGGGTGCGGGTGATGACATTAATCCCGCCGATGCCGCTGCCGCAGAAGATGCCGCAAAGGAGATTGCATGAGTACCTCACTTTTTTCGGGAGATCGTCCCGATAGACTCGAAGAGGAATGTGCCGTTTTTGGGGTGTATTCCAAAAGTGAAGACGTCGCGCGCATGACGTGCTTTGGGCTGCAGGCTCTGCAGCATCGTGGACAGGAAGGGGCTGGTATTGCCGTTGGTGATGGCGAAACCATTATGGTGTCAAAGGATCTAGGGCTT
>JAVWLC010000059.1:0-10035 GCA_036638175.1 Raoultibacter sp.
CTTGATTTCGATACAACAGGATTGCTCTTGTTTTCGACTGATGGGGAATTGGGCCATGCTCTTTTACACCCACGTCGACATGTAGAAAAATGCTACCAAGCCCAGGTACAGGGCGTTCCGCTCGAGCGAGACCTTGCGAGATTGCGCCGCGGCATACAGCTCGATGATGGTATGACGCTACCAGCAAAGGCGCGACTTGTTGTAAGTGCGCCAACGCCCCTAGATTGCTCCGAGGTTGAGATCTGTATCCATGAGGGACGTAAGCGCCAGGTTCGTCGTATGTTTGATGCGATTGGGCATCCCGTCGATGAACTCCACCGATCACAGTTTGGCCCGATTTCGCTTGGAGCACTCAAAGCAGGACAATGGCGTGAACTTGATCGTGAAGAACTCGCAGCTCTTTATAGCACAATCGACCGATGATGCTAGAATAAAGCTACTACATACGTCCAGGAAGGTAATACGGCATGTCTGCCTGTGTCAGGAAAATAGCAGTTGTTGGTTTGGGCCTTGTGGGGGCATCATTTTGTGCCGCCTATCGGGATCAGTATCCTGATGCGGAAGTGCTTGGGGTTGATATGCTCCCTAAAACCCTCGAAACTGCCTGCGAAAAAGGCTGGGTTACTACGGCGTGTTTACCTGATGACGCTCGATTCGAAGATTTCGTTAAAAACGGGTGTGATGTTGTTGTTATAGCAACGCCTATTGCAGCAGTTGATGAGTATTTTGAAAGACTGGCTGCTTGGGATTATCGTGGCATTGTGACCGATACTGCTTCCACGAAAGCTCACATTCTTGAAGCCGCGCAGGCACTCTTGCCGAATCCGCATAACTTTATACCAGGACATCCTATGGCGGGTTCAGAGGTGAATGGTATTCAGGGAGCTCGTGCTGATTTATTTAAGGGAGCTCACTGGATTCTCTGCCCTGATGAGACAACAGCTGCTGAGCACTTTCAGCTTCTGCATGAGCTCATAACCAGCTTGGGTGCTCGCGTCATTTCGCTTCCCCGAGAAGATCACGATGAGGCAGTTGCTATCGTGAGCCATGTTCCTCATATTGTTGCGTCTTCGCTTGTTGAGCTTGCTACGCGACACGCTGATGATCAGCAAGCATTGTTCCGTTTAACGGCAGGCGGATTCAAGGATTCCACGCGTATTGCAGCGGGTTCACCCAAGCTCTGGTGCGGTATTGCCTTTGATAATGCCGAAGCGCTTCGTAATGGACTGAGTGAAATCAAGGGAATCATCTCGCAGTTTTCAGATGCCCTCGAAACGGGCAACCGTGAACAGATGACTGCTTTGCTTGCTCATGCGGCAGACGCGCGCAGAGCACTTCCCGTTGCATGGGTTCCAAGTACCGAAAAGTTGCTTGAAGTGCGTATTCCTATGGAAGATCGCAAAGGTGTTGTTGCTGAGGCGACAACAATAGCGAGCCAAGCAGGGTGTAACATCCAATCTATCGAGATTGATCACATTACGGAAGATAGTGCTGTTCTCAGCCTTGTTTTAACTGACGAAGGTGATGTCGGACAGCTTTCTTCTCACTTGATACAAGCGGGATTTACTGTATCGTTTAGCCCTTTGAGCCCTAAGGAGCACACTCATGTCGACTGAAGCAGGAAAAACAATCATTACACCGCTCTCGACGCCTTTGCAGGGAGTGACCCGTGTGCCAGGAGATAAAAGCATTTCGCATCGTGCGGTGCTGTTTTCGGCGATGGCTGAGGGAACTTCGCACGTAACAGGAATTCTTGATTCGAATGATGTGCGATCGTCCATACAGGCTATCGAAGAGCTCGGCGCTACAGTAGACATGGCGAAGCAGGAGGACGGAAGCCTTACCTGTGATATTACGGGATGGGGGCCTGCAGGACCTCAACAGCCGCAACAACCCATTGATTGTGGAAACTCGGGAACAACAGCACGATTGCTCATGGGCGTTTTGGCTCCTTGGCCTATTAGTGTTACCATCACGGGCGATGATTCGCTCAAGAAGCGCCCCATGCGTCGCATTACGGCGCCTCTCATGAAGATGGGCGTGAAATTCGCACCTGAAGGGCAGGAAACGCTTCCCATTACGGTAACGGGCACCGATACCCTTCGTGCTATTACGTATGATGCGCCTATGGCCTCGGCTCAGCTAAAGACTGCGGTGATTCTTGCTGGCATTTATGCGGCTGGCACAACAACCGTCAACGAACCGTCCGCTTCACGCAATCACACCGAACTGATGCTTCCTGAGTATGGTGTCGATACAACGGCCGCAGAACGCACGGCAAGCGTGAAGGGTCCTGCATCTCTCAAGGCAGCGGAGGTTGTAGTTCCTGGCGATCCTTCGTCAGCAGCATTTCTTGCGTGTGCTGCAGTGCTTAAGCAGGGGAGTTCTATTCAGATTGAGAACGTGAGTTTGAATACAGCCCGTATCGGCTTTACGCGTACGCTTGAGCGTATGGGCGCTGATATTTCGGTGCGCCATAAGGGGTCGGAAGGCAAAGAGCCCTACGGAACCATCGAGGCTCGCTTTACTGATGTTCTCCATGGTTGTGAGGTTCCTGCCGACAAAATTGCATCCATTGTTGATGAGGTTCCTGTCTTAGCTCTTGTCGCAGCATTTGCACGCGGTGTAACGGTGTTTCGCGAGGTGAGCGAGCTGCGTGTTAAGGAAACAGACCGCCTTGCAGCTATTGTTGAAGGGCTTGAGCTCCTTGGAGTAGATGCATGGATTGACGGGAACGATCTTTTTGTTGAAGGTCAGCCAAACCTTGCGGTGCCACAAGGACTCGTGTTTGATTCTAAAAACGATCATCGACTGGCAATGACGTGGGCACTTGTTGGATTGTGTCGTCGGATGCCTGTTGAAGTCGAAAATTTTGATTCAATAAAAATCAGCTATCCCCATTTTCTTAGTGATATCGAAAGGCTTACGCGATGATTATTGCGATTGACGGTCCCTCAGGGGCAGGAAAATCGACCGTTGCAAAAGCGGTTGCAAAGAAGCTTGGCTTCTCATGTCTTGATACGGGGGCAATGTATCGTGCAATAGCATGGCAAGCCCTCAAGGAAGGCGTGGATCTTGAAGACGATGCGGCGCTTGGCGTGATTGCGCGTGAGAAGGACATTGAATTCGGGCACGTGGATGGAGACCCCGTTCCTAAGCGCGTATTCATCGACGGTACGGAAGTGACCGATGCTATTCGCACTGCTGAAATCGATAAGGCGGTTAGTCCTGTTTCGGCTGCTCCTTCGGTACGAAAAGCTTTGGTGGCACAACAGCAGCGTATTGGTTGTGCGGGAAATTACGTGGTCGAAGGTCGCGATATCGGAACGGTCGTGTTTCCCGATGCTGAGGTCAAGGTGTTCCTAACGGCATCGGATGAAGAGCGTGCTCATCGCCGTGTTCGTCAGAATGTTGATCGAGGTATTGGCTCGATTGACTATGAGGAAGTTCTCGTTGATCTCCAGAGGCGTGACGATCACGATTCAAAGAGGGCGACATCACCTTTGAGGCCAGCGGAAGATGCGGTGCATCTCGATTCGACCGATACCTATATAGAAGATGTGATTGAACGTATATGTGCGATGGCACGAGAGTGCATGAACCGCTAGAATAGGGTGCTGCTAGTCGCCGCTTGGCATCTTACTATTTGTCTAAGGGATTCGAATGAGCTTGTTTTTGCCATATGAGAAGCTATGGGATATGCCGCTGGGTGGCAATTCTAACGAGAAGGAAGCCCCTCATTGGCTGGGCAATATTATCTATGGATTCTTATTTGTTGTTTTCAAAATCTGTTTTCGCTATCGCGTTGACAAGCGAGAAAACCTACGCGAGTTTGAAGGCAAAAGTGGCGTACTGATTGTGAGTAACCACACGTCTTTTCTTGACGTGGTGTTTATGTATCTCTCCGCTCGTCCTCGTCAATGGATTCGCTTTTTGGGACGCGAGAATTTGTATCCGAAACTGCACGGTCTGATCGGACAGATTTTATCGCGTGTTGGATCGTTTCCTGTAAAACGCGATTCGGCTGATCGGTCTGCAATTAAGCGCGCAGTTCATATGCTTAAAACTCAGCAGTGTGTTGGCATCTTACCCGAAGGAACGCGGCGCGGTAAAGGCTCAATGGCTCCCGAGATTCACAGCGGTGCGGCACTTATTGCTCGAATGGGTCACGCACCAATACTGCCCATGACGGTGAGGAATGCAGAAAAAATTAAAGAGAAAGGGAAATTCTTTAGATTTCCTAAGGTCACCGTAGAATATGGAGACCCTCTCTTAGTGGAGGATTTTGAATTCCTTCCAAAAGAAGACCGCCTTGATGGATGCACTTGGTATGCCATGCGAGAATGCTTTGCTTTATCAAGAGAGTGTTCACCTGAAATGATCGATATGAATGAATTGTTTCCTGGATCACATGATTTTACTGACGTGTTTGCGCAGCATGTAATTCCCAAGCATACAACTGCCGAATTGGTGGCTAAGCTTGAAGAAAAACGAAACTCCTCAACCGAAAAGGCAGTGATGGCATGAAGGTGGTAAGGGCGCGCCATGCAGGTGCGTGTTATGGCGTTCAGCGAGCGCTTGATATGGCATACGCAGCCATCTGTGATGGTGGAACTGCGCATACGCTTGGCCCCTTGATCCACAACCCTCAAGTTGTACAAAAACTCGAAGAGCGTGGCGTGAAAGTTGCCGAGTCCCTTAATGATATTTCGGAAGGCATTGTTATCATTCGGAGTCATGGTGTTGTGCCGCAGGTAAAAATCGACGCAGCCGCAAAGGGACTTCCCATTATTGACGCAACCTGTCCGCACGTTGCGCGTGCGCAAAAGGCCGCAGCAGGACTTGCTGAAGATGGCTATCAGGTTATAGCGGTTGGTGAAGCTGGTCACCCTGAGGTTGAGGGAATGAAAGCGCATGCCGAAGTGTCGGGTAATACGTGCATTGTTGTTGCCAGTCCTGATGAATTGCCTGATGAAATAGAAGAACCCGTTGGTATTGTTGTTCAAACAACGCAATCGCGCGAAGCGCTTGACGCGGTAGTTGAGGCGCTTGTTAAGAGGGGGATAGAGCCTCAGGTTAAAAATACGATCTGTTTTGCCACGCGCCAGCGCCAAGAAGCAGCCGCTGAGTTAGCCGAACGAGTTGATGCGCTCGTTATTATCGGTGGTCGAAACTCATCAAACACAACGCGCCTTTATGATATTTGTAAAGCTATCTGTCCGCGCTCATATCATGTCGAGTCATCGGATGAAATCGATCCTGTATGGTTTGAGGGATGCGACGAAATTGGCGTAACGGCTGGTGCTTCAACGCCTGAAGACCAAATCGAAGACGTTATTGCATATCTTGAGCGACTGTCATAAGGTAAGCGCGCTCTGTACATGGTAAGGTCATGTGGTATTTCTCGGTAGCACGCCTATGGTCTTACGGTAATTCCTAGAAAACCGCTTGTGGTGCTTTTGCCGAATTCTCTCAAATCATACAGTGAGTTGGTATCATCATACCCGTTGATGAACCGCTTGAAACAGGTGCATATGAAGCTATCTAACACACACCGCACTCGTTCCGCCTTTCTCTTTATAGGTATTACGTGCGTACTAGCAGTGTTGCTCGCGATATCGGGCAACCCCGCTTCCTTGGCATATGGTGTGACCTCAATAGAAAAACAAGCTGAAGCTGACGCAATCACGCAAAGAATTGATGCGCTTCAAACAGAACTCAATAGCGTAACAGCACAGTATGAACAAGCGCTCAAAGATCATGAAGCTGCAACAGCAGCAATGGAATCCGAACAGCAGCGCATAGAAGAAACCGAAACGCGCATAGCTGAACTGCAGGTTCGGCTTGGTAATCGCGCGGCAAGCATGTATAAAGGCGGCACTATATCCTTTATCGATGTACTCCTAGGAGCCTCTTCGTTTGATGAATTTCTGAACACATGGGATATGGTTGCTAAAATATCGAGCAGTGATGCTGCGCTTGTGCAAGAAAGCAAAGATCTGCGTCAAACCGCCCTTGATGCTCAAGCAGCCTTTGAAGCTGAGCAAAAAAAGGCTGCTCTGGCACTCGAAGAATCAAAAAACACAAAAGAGCAGATGGAGTCCACCCGAGCAGGTATGCTTACTGAAATAGCCAACATAAATGTAGAGGTAGCTGAACTTCAGGAAGAAGAAGCACTTCAGGCAGAAGCTGCCCTTCGGGCAAAAGAGGACGAGGAGCGCAGGCAGCAGTCCAATAATAGCAATCAATCGTCTATCACAGGCACAGGTCAGCTTGGACATCCTCTTCCGGGGGCAACAATGACCAGTGGTTTTGGATATCGTGATTTCGATCAATCGTTTCATCAAGGCATTGACTTTGCGGCAGGAACGGGAACTCCGTATTATGCTGCCGAAAGTGGCACCGTGAGCGAGGCGTATCCCAGCGGGGGAGGATCTGGCGGCATTTGGCTTAAAATAGTTCATGGCAATGGCCTGGTAACTCGCTACCTTCACTCTTCGGAAATCTACGTTTCAGTAGGAGATCAGGTTACAAAAGGGCAGGTGATAGGTGCGGTGGGTAACACTGGAAACTCATCAGGCGCTCACCTTCATTTTGGTGTGGAACTCAATGGCTCTTTCGTCAATCCGCTCAGCTATCTTTAGAATCGCAGGCGCACCGGTATGGCTATGACGTGTGAACACGAGGCACCAAGCGCACTAATTAAGGCGGTAAGCGAAGAGAGCCCTGCTGATGATGCGGGCTTTTATTCGGGATGTCGAATCCATGCAGTCAACGGTAAACCAGTGCGCGATAGTATTGATTGGCGCTGGTTAACGGCGGAAGATGAGATAGAACTTACCTACACCGATGCTGAAGGAGACACGGGCACCGTTTTGCTTGAGCGTGAGCCTGGTGAAGATTGGGGCATAGAATTCGAAGGAGCTATCTTTGATAAGATCAAGCTGTGTCGCAATGCCTGTACCTTTTGCTTTATGCGCCAATTGCCTGATGATGTTCGTCCCTCGCTCGTGTTGCGCGATGATGATTTCCGACTGAGCTTTTTGCAGGGAACATTCGTAACGCTAACAAACCTTTCCGCCGATGATGAGGCGCGTATTATCGAGCAGCATATTTCTCCGTTGCGTGTGTCGCTTCATGCGGTGAGCGAAGATGTGCGCCTCGGTCTTATTGGTAAACATGCGGCACACGGTTTTGCGGCTGCTGAACGTTTACTACAGGCGGGCATAGAAATGCACATGCAAATAGTGCTCGTACCTGGTGTCAATGATGGTGATGAGCTTACTCGAACACTCACGTGGGCATGGCAGCATCCCTTGGTTGTCAATATTGGCATCGTGCCTGTTGGGTACACTAAGCATCAGAGCGCTTTCGAGAAGAGCTTCAATGAGGTTAGTGCTGCGCGCGGGGTTATTGCATGTATTGAGCCGCTCCAAAAGCGTGCTCTCCAAGAGCGTGGTACTCCCTGGGTTTTCGCGGCGGATGAATTCTATCGGAACGCTTATCCTCAAGATCTTCTCAGCCATATACCCCCAACTTCACAGTACGGCGATTTTGCTATGTTTGAAGATGGCATTGGTATCATTCGATCGTTTGTTGATGATTGGTATCAGAGTAAAGATGCTGAAAAACGTCTCGCTCAAGCGCTTGAGCGTACTGGAAAAACGGTTGCCTATATTGTTGGATATGCTCAGCGTGAATTTATTATTCCGCTGGTGGCGCAAAGCTCGCTTGCAGACCGCTTTATTGTTCTACCGGTGAAAAACGAATACTTTGGGGGAAATGTTGATGTTACGGGCTTGCTAACAGGCTCGGATATCATTCGTGAACTGCAAGGTTGTTACGATTATGATCTTGTAGCCATTCCGAGCGTAATTTTCAATGCCGATGGTCTTACGCTTGACGATATGTCTTTGAGGAAACTGCAAAGCGAGGTTGACGTTCCGCTTGCCGTGGTATCCTGTAACGCATCCGAATATTTCGAGGAAATAACCACCTGCATCAGCGGTTGTAAGGAATAGAACATGTCATTGCCAGTAGTAGCAGTGGTCGGCCGACCTAACGTCGGCAAGTCCACATTTGTAAACCGAATTGCACAAGCCGATGAGGCAATTGTGCATGAAATGCGTGGTGTCACGCGCGATCGTTCGTATCACGAAGCCGATTGGAACGGCGTCAGCTTTACCCTCATTGATACTGGTGGTATCGAAATGGGGGACGATGATGCCTTCCAGGGTTCCATTCGTGCGCAGGCACTTACGGCGGCCCGTGAAGCTGACGTCATTGTTTTTGTTGTTGATGGCAAAGCGGGAATCAACGGAGAAGACGAAGAGGTTGCTCGCATTTTGCGAAAGACCGACAAGCCCGTCATGCTTGTTGTCAATAAAATGGATACACCGAATCGCTTTGATGAAATGTATGAGTTTTATCAGCTCGGTTTAGGGGACCCCTGGCCCGTATCAGCACTTCATGGCATTGGTTCGGGCGATATGCTTGACGAGCTTGTCAATGAACTTAAGAAGCTTCCTCAACAAGAGGAAGATGAAGCATTTGAAACCATCAACGTTGCAATTATTGGACGACCTAACGCAGGCAAGAGCTCGCTTACGAACTATATGACGCAAAATGAGCGCTCCATTGTGTCAGATGTTGCGGGAACTACGCGCGATGCTATTGATACAACCATTGAGCACGAGGGTCGCCACTATACGATTGTTGACACTGCAGGTCTTAGGCGCAAGAGCCAGATTGATCAAGACGTAGAGTACTACGGATTTGTGCGCGCTATGCGAGCTATCGATCGCGCGGATGTTGCTCTGCTCATCATTGACGCTTCAATTGGCATGACTGATCAGGATCAACGTGTTGCGGGTTTTGCTGCTGAACGTGGATGTGCAATGATTATCATCCTCAACAAATGGGACCTTATAGAGGGACCAGAACCAAAAGCTGAAATTCGTGAACGCATTGCTGATCGCATGGGTTTTGTGGGGTATGCCCCCGTTATTGCTATTCAGGCAACCACGGGCAAGCGCGTCAACCGCATTTGGGAAGCAATTGATGACGCATATGAGAACTTCAGCCAAACCATTCCAACAAGCAAGCTCAATAACTGGCTGCAGGGCGTCCGTGATTTTGGACACACTATCAGTCAAGGTAAAAAGATGCTCAAAATGAAGTACGTGACACAGACGGCTGTGAAACCTCCGCAGTTTACCTTCTTTGCCAACCATCCAGAAATGGTTGATGACGGCTACGAGCGCTATCTTGAAAATCGATTGCGCGAAAACTTTGATCTTGTTGGTACGCCGATCAGGCTTAAATTCAAACGAAAGGATTAAGCATCCATGCAAGATTTTATCGATGCTTTTTTGGTCGCGTTTGTGGCGGCTTTTCTTCTTGGATCAATACCGTTCGGTCTCATTATTTCGAAGGTGTTTTACAAGACGGATATTCGTGAACATGGCTCGGGCAATATTGGTACAACGAATGCTATTCGCACGATGGGTAAAGTCGGTGGCTACTCGGTCTTTGTTCTCGATTTTGGTAAAGGCCTTCTTTCGGGATTTTTGGGTATCTGGATTGGCCAGATGTTTTTCTCGCTGCACGGTTACGGTGCGATTGCGGGGGAATTGACCGCGATCCTTGCACCTTTTAGGATTGGCCCTGTGGGCGATCCCACTGCATTGGTTACGCAATTTTCCCAGGTCATGCTAGCCACATCGTTTTTAGGTTGTACGCTTGGGCATATCTTTTCACCGTGGCTTAAGTTTAAGGGTGGAAAAGGTATTGCTGTTGCGGTTGGCTGTATTTTTGTGACTTATGGTGTTGTGGGCGCTTCGCTTGAGCTCGCTATTTTTATCGTATTGGTCGTTGTGACGCGGTATGTTTCGGTTGGTTCAATTGCAGCGGCAGCGGCAGCTCCCTTTTTCGCTCTCTATTTCTTCTGGGGGAATTGGTTTGCTATTGCACTGTGCACTATAGCGGGGCTTACTGTTGTTTGGGCGCATCGCGAAAATATCAAGCGTTTGTTGG